>CAJEZV010000067.1:2216-8238 GCA_903995005.1 uncultured beta proteobacterium | reverse complement strand
CGTGCTAATTTGGCCTTAGGCCCACGTAAGTCCGGCATCGCACTGAAGAAATAATCAAGAAAGTTTATTGACATGGCAAAACAACAATCCGCTTCCGCCGCTTCACAGCGCGCTCGTAAGAAGGTTAAAAAGAACGTTGCTGACGGCATCGCACACGTTCATGCTTCTTTTAACAACACCATCATTACGATCACTGATCGTCAAGGAAATGCGCTTTCATGGGCAACTTCTGGCGGCCAGGGCTTCAAGGGCTCACGTAAATCAACACCTTTTGCTGCTCAGGTAGCTGCAGAAGTTGCTGGTAAAGCAGCCGTTGAATGCGGTATCAAGAACTTGGAAGTTCAGATCAAGGGTCCGGGCCCAGGTCGTGAATCAGCAGTTCGTGCATTGAACTCTTTGGGTATCAAGATCACTGAGATTCAAGACGTTACTCCAGTTCCACACAATGGTTGCCGTCCTCCTAAGCGTCGTCGTATTTAAGCTAGGAAGTTGGTAGTACAAGTTTTAGTAGTTTTTTATTAAAAGCCCACTGTTCATCTGAATTAAAGGGTGAACTCACCGCCGGTCGTAAGACTGCGGCAAAGAAAGGAAAGCATCGTGGCACGTTACTTAGGGCCTAAGGCCAAATTAGCACGTCGGGAAGGTACCGACTTATTTTTAAAGAGCGCACGTCGCGCCCTGTCAGACAAGTGCAAGTTAGATACTAAGCCTGGTCAACATGGTCGCACATCCGGCTCAAGAACATCTGATTACGGTAATCAATTGCGTGAAAAGCAAAAGGTTAAACGTATCTATGGAGTATTAGAGCGTCAATTCCGTCGTTACTTCGCAGAAGCTGAGCGTCGTAAGGGCAATACTGGTGAAACATTGCTCCAGTTGCTTGAGTCACGTCTCGATAACGTGGTTTATCGCATGGGCTTTGGTTCCACCCGCGCAGAAGCTCGTCAGCTGGTTTCTCATGGCGCCATCACATTAAATGGTAGCGCAGTGAACATCCCGTCTATCCAGGTTAAACCTGGTGATGTGGTTGCGATTCGTGAAAAAGCGAAGAAGCAAGCGCGCATTGCAGAGTCACTCAATTTGGTTCAGCAAATGACTGCTATCAGCTGGGTTTCAGTTGACGCAGCTAAGCTGGAAGGAACATTCAAGCAAGTGCCTGACCGTGAAGAAATCAGCGGTGAAATTAATGAAAGTTTGATCGTCGAATTGTATTCACGCTAATTAGGCACTCTCAAGGAAAAAATATGCAAACAAATTTGCTCAAGCCAAAAATTATTTCTGTTGAAGCGCTTACCGCCAACCAAGCTAAGGTTGTTATGGAGCCGTTCGAGCGTGGCTATGGCCACACACTCGGAAATGCATTACGTCGCGTACTCTTGTCCTCGATGGTTGGTTATGCACCAACTGAAGTAGCTATTGCAGGTGTAGTTCATGAATATTCCACTTTAGATGGTGTTCAAGAGGACGTAGTAAACCTCTTGTTGAACCTCAAAGGTATCGTATTTAAATTGCAGTCCCGTGATGAAGTCACTATCAATTTGCGTAAAGAAGGCCCAGGCGTCGTTACTGCAAAAGATATCGACTTACCACACGATGTAGAAATCATTAATCCTGATCACGTGATCGCTCATTTGTCTGCTGGTGGCAAGTTAGATATGCAGATCAAGGTTGAAAAAGGCCGTGGCTATGTTCCAGGTAACGTTCGTCAATACAACGACGAAACAACCAAGATCATTGGCCGCATCGTATTGGACGCTTCATTTAGTCCGGTAAGCCGTGTTAGCTATGCAGTTGAGTCTGCTCGTGTTGAGCAACGTACCGACCTCGATCGTCTCGTAATGACTATCGAAACAAACGGTGTGTTGTCTCCTGAGGAGGCAATTCGTCAGGCAGCTAGCATCTTGGTTGATCAGTTGGTTGTATTCGCAGCTCTTGAGAGTAGTGAAGTTTCTGGCGATCTCGCACCAAGCCGCTCTTCAATGGTTGATCCAATGTTGATGCGTCCAGTTGATGATCTCGAACTCACAGTGCGCTCTGCAAACTGCTTGAAGGCCGAGAACATTTACTATATCGGTGACTTGATTCAACGTACAGAGAATGAATTGTTGAAGACGCCTAATTTGGGTCGTAAGTCTTTGAATGAAATTAAAGACGTATTGGCTGCTCGTGGCTTAAGTCTTGGCATGAAACTCGAAAGCTGGCCTCCAGCTAACCTCGAGAAATAATTAGAAAGGAAGCATCATGCGTCACGGAAACGGCTTACGCAAACTCAATAGAACATCTTCACATCGCTTGGCGATGCTGCGCAATATGTCCAATTCTCTTTTGGAGCACGAAGTCATTAAAACGACTTTGCCAAAAGCAAAAGAATTGCGCATGGTTGTTGAGCCTTTGATTACCTTGGGTAAAAAAGACAACTTAGCAAACCGTCGCTTGGCATTCAATCGCACTCGTGATCGCGATATCGTGGCTAAACTCTTTACAGAGCTCGGTCCACGTTACGCAACACGCCCAGGTGGCTACCTTCGTATTTTGAAGTTTGGCTTCCGTCATGGCGACAATGCACCTATGGCATTGGTAGAGTTAGTTGATCGCCCAGAAGTTGAAGAAACAGCAGTTGTAGCTGAAGAGGCTTAAGCTTCGAAGCTATTTAAAAAGCCAGGCTTCGGTCTGGCTTTTTTCATTTACGGGTTATAAATACAGCATGCCTCAAAACTCTACTGAAAATGCCGATGACCTCTTAGTGGTCGTGACTAGCCTCCCAAATCTGGAGGCTGCTACAGCCTTGGCTAGAGCCTTGGTAGACGCAAATCTTGCGGCTTGTGTCCAGATGAGCGAAGGGCTGTATTCAGTCTATCGCTGGGAAGGAAAAATTTGTGAAGAGCAAGAGGTTCTTTTGTCGGCCAAAACTATTGCACACCGATGGGATGAGATTTGTGCATGCATTAAAGAAAGCCACCCTTATGATCTTCCTGAGATTTTGGCTTTTTCTCCAAAGCAATATGAGCTGCAATATGGTGAGTGGGTGCAAGCTGAGGTAAATTCAAAGTCATGAAAATGCCATCCTTTCCGAAAATGCTTATCGCATTACTTGTGCTGCTATCAACACAAGTTTTTGCTGCGCAAGACTTCTTGCCTCCAGAAAAAGCATTTCGGGTGGAGGCCACTTGGTTAGATAATTCCAATCAGATAGAGGTTGAATTTATTCCTGCCAAGGGCTATTACATCTATCAAGAATCACTTAAATTTGATGTCGGCACAGAGGCTTCGAAGCTATATAAAATAAGCCCTGTACTGCCATTGGGCATCGAAAAGTTTGATGAAACTTTTCAGAAAAAACTGCAGGTTTATAAACAGCCATTGATGGTTTTATTAGCTGTTAAACCTGTTGATGGAAAACCCATTCATGCAGAAATAACTCTACAAGGTTGCGCTGAAGCTGGTATTTGTTACCCACCCATGACGCTGAAGTTTTTACTTACTGGGCCTGGTGTAAAAGCAGCACCAATACCTGAGGTGCTTGATAGTGCAAAAAATATAGAGAAGACTCAGGGTGAATTTAGTCTGGCAGATTTATGGCGTGAGCGAGATGACGTTAATGCTATCAGTCGCTTTTTAGCGAATACTTCTACTGCTTATTTATTCTTAGCCTTCTTTGTTTTGGGCCTTGTTTTAGCATTCACACCTTGCGTGTTGCCAATGCTGCCAATTTTGTCGAGCATCATCTTTGGCTCCCAAGGCGGTAAAACAATTTCTAAAGGGCGCGCAAGCCTTTTAGCTCTCTCTTATGTTTTGGGTATGGCCTTGATCTACGCATTGGCTGGAACCTTGATGGCAGCTCTTGGTGGAAGCGTTCAAAGAGTCCTGCAAAGCCCGGTTGCATTAGTTGCCTTTGCCTTGCTGCTATTGGCCTTGTCAGGCAGCTTATTTGGCCTCTATGAGCTTCGTTTGCCTCATTCTTGGCACCAACATGTCGATAAGCTGGCAGGCCGCCAGAAGGGCGGTAGCGTCTTTGGCGCCTTTGCCTTGGGGGGCATTTCTACTTTGGTAGCTAGCCCCTGCATTACTGCTCCGCTAGCAGGAGTTTTAGGCTTCATTGCACAAACGGGCTCCATCAGTCTAGGCGCAGGCTTGCTATTCGTGATGGCCTTAGGAATGGGCCTGCCACTCCTCTTGATTGCGGTTGAGGCGCGGATTCTGATTCCGTCTACCGGAATCTGGATGATCTGGCTTCAACGGACTTTAGGTGTTTTGCTTGTGGCGACTGCAGCCTGGATTGCATCTCCTTTAATTCAAAAAACGGATCAAGTTGGCAGTGAAAAAACAATCAATGGGCAAAAAGTACATCAGGTTGGCGACCTATCTTTTTTGGTAATTCAGTCGCCAGCGGAATTAGATGCGCAATTAATCAAAGCAAAGCAAGAGCAAAAATTAGTCATGCTCGACTTCTATGCTGATTGGTGCATCAGTTGCAAAGAGATGGAATTAAATACTTTTGCTAATGCAGAAGTCAGCAAAGAATTAAAACAATTTGTTTTACTCCAAGCGGATGTAACTTCAAACAGTCTGGATAATCAATCATTGTTGAAGCGCTTTGGCTTATTTGGGCCGCCAGGTATTTTGATTTTTAATCAAAATTCGGAAGAGCTCAAAGCTCAGCGAGTGATTGGCTATATGCCGCCGCAGCGTTTTGTTGAGCGCTTAAAGCAGGCAATCAATCAGAAGTAACTTAGTAACTTCTTGAGCTTATTTTCTCGCTGCACTTGCTTTCAGTAAGCGCGCTGCCTCAAGTGAAAAGTAAGTGAGGATGCCATCTGCGCCAGCACGTTTAAATGCGAGCAAAGATTCCATCATGACTGCATCATGATCAAGCCAATCATTTTGTGCAGCAGCTTTAAGCATGGCATATTCACCACTGACTTGATAGGCGTAAGTGGGGTAATCAAACTCTTCCCTAACCCGGCGTACGATATCTAAATAAGGCATGCCAGGCTTGACCATTACCATATCAGCACCCTCGCTGATATCGAGAGCAACCTCCCGCAAAGCCTCGTCGCCATTGGCACAATCCATCTGATAGGTTTTCTTATCGGCCTTACCCAGGTTCTTTGCTGAGCCTACTGCATCTCTAAAGGGGCCATAAAACGCAGAGGCATATTTAGCTGAATAAGCCATGATGCGTGTGTGAATTAAATTCTTTTTTTCGAGTGCTTCACGAATTTTTCCAATGCGGCCATCCATCATGTCTGACGGTGCAACGATATCGACACCAGCCTCTGCTTGAGCAATCGCCTGCTGCACCAAGATCGCGGTGGTCTCATCATTGAGAATGCGGCCTTGATCATCAAGTACACCATCTTGGCCGTGACTCGTGTAAGGATCAAGCGCAACGTCAGTCATGATGCCTAAATTGGGGAAACGTTTTTTGAGTTCACGAACTGCAACGGGAACCAAACCCTTTGGATTAAAGGCTTCTTTACCATCTGGCGTTTTTAATGCTGCGTCAATCACGGGAAATAAAGCGAGTACAGGAATGCCTAGATCAACACATTCTTGCGCAACTGGAAATAGCAAATCTAAAGAAACACGATTAACACCAGGCATAGACGCAACGGATTCTGATTTGCCTTGACCGTCAAGGAGAAATACCGGATAAATAAGATCACTCACAGAAACAGTGTTTTCTTGCATGAGGCGACGTGACCAATCATCGCGACGCATACGGCGAGGGCGGTGCCCTGGAAAATTGAGCAAAGAGTTAGCTTGTGATTTCTTGTTCATGAGTGTCTGCTTCAAATAACCATTTAATAATTAAATTATCTGCCTCTTCAAGGCCAATCCGTTTTGTGCTTGAAAATAATTGTGCCGTAAGTTGCTTGGAGTCACCAGCCCCTTCTTGCAGCGCAGGGTCGTATTGTTGTAATTGTTTCCTGACTGCCTCAAGAGCATGCTTGCACTCACTTTTATTGAGTTTGTCGCATTTGCTCAGCAAAATATGGATTGGTTTGCCGGTCGGCACAAA
>CAJEZV010000067.1:0-2206 GCA_903995005.1 uncultured beta proteobacterium | reverse complement strand
CATTGAATCATTTGCTCATCTAGCTCAGTAATGCCTCGTCTGGCATCCACAATGAGGACCATGCCTACTAACTGCTCACGCTCCTGAAGGTAGTCGCTTAGGAGGCTATTCCAGTGGTATTTGGTCTCATGGTTTACTGCCGCATAGCCATACCCTGGTAAGTCCACTAAATAGGCCAAAAGCTCATCCTTGGCGAAAAGCCCGAAATAGTTGATATGTTGGGTGCGTCCGGGCGTTTTACTGGCAAAAGCGAGTCTTTTTTGATTGCACAGAACGTTAATGGCACTGGATTTGCCAGCGTTTGAGCGACCTGCAAAGGCCACCTCACGCAGTGGGGTAGCAGGCAGGCAATGGGTGTCATTGACTGTGGTGGCGAAGCGGGCTTGAAAGAGTTTAGACATGTCCTGAAGCTATTGTAAAATCACGCCAAATCATGAAATATCTCATGGTGTTGGGTAAAAAGGTTGTAAATGCAGGGCCCAAACACTTTTAGGAATTTTTGCCAAGGTAAACATAATGCGTCAAAGCTCCAAAATCTCCAAATTAACTGGCCTACGTGCTGGTTTTGCGCTTTTCTCTATTTTCGCCCTGATCGGTATTTCTGGAGCTGCTATTGCTGCCGATGCTGCTCCAATGGCTCCAGCAGCTGAAGCTAAGGCTGCTGCGCCAGCTAAACCAAAGATTGATCCTGCCGTTGGCGAGTCCCTTTACTCCAATGGAGACGCAAGTCGCGGTGTAACTGCTTGTATTACTTGCCATGGCCCTAAGGGGCAGAGTGCCGTTAGTTCATGGCCTAAGTTATCTGCACAACATGCAGCATATACAGCTAAGCAATTGAAAAACTTTAAAGAAGGCACTCGTGCCAATCCAATCATGATGGGCATGTCTGCAGCTTTGACTGAACAAGACATGCAAAACATTTCTGCTTATTTATCTAAGCAACCAATTTCTCAGGGTGTTGCACAAAACAAAGAAACAATTGCCTTGGGTCAAAGCATATACCGCGGTGGTATTGCTGCTAAAGGGGTTCCGGCTTGTGCTGCATGCCACAGCCCTACAGGTGCTGGCATCCCTGCTCAATACCCACTCTTAGGCGGTCAATGGGCTGACTATACAAACGCTCAATTACTTGCGTTTCGTGAAGGTGTTCGTAAAAATAGCAGCCAAATGACTGCGATTGCTACCAAACTTTCTGATCAAGAAATGAAATCCGTTGCTGATTACATTGCTGGCTTACATTAATCAATACAAAGCTTTAAATAAAAACCCCGCTCATGTAGCGGGGTTTTTATTTACACCAATTGCATGAAAAATTAATTTGGCAAGATTGTTCCGCTTGCAGATTTAGCAAAAGAATTTGGTACACCACTGTATGTCTATAGCAAAAAAGCATTAACCGAAGCCTATCAAGCCTATGACAAAGCTTGCATTGATCAGCAAGGTAAACGCCGTGCACGTGTGCATTACGCTATGAAAGCCAATAGCAATTTAGCAGTAATTGATTGCTTCAAAAAACTCGGTGCAGGATTTGACTTAGTAAGCGGCGGTGAATTGGCACGCGCATTAGCAATTGGCGCTGATCCCAAAAGCCTTGTATTTGCGGGTGTTGGTAAATCAGCCACTGAAATTGCTAGCGCTCTTCAAGCTGGGGTTAAATGTATTAACGTTGAATCCATCGCCGAGCTTCACAACATTAATCGTGTAGCAAGTAACTTGAACTGCCGTGCGCCTATCTCTCTTCGTGTCAATCCAGATGTCGATGCACAAACGCATCCATATATCTCTACAGGCTTAAAAGGAAATAAATTTGGGATTGCGTATCACGAGGTTTTGAAAACGTATTGTGAAGCCAGTCAACTCCCTCAGATTGATGTGGTTGGGATTGACTGTCATATTGGTTCGCAAATTACGACTACTGCACCCTACTTAGATGCTTTAGATAAAGTCTTAGACTTGGTTGAGAATCTCAAAAGAGAAGGCATTGTGATTCACCATCTTGATTTAGGTGGTGGCCTCGGCATCTCTTACAGCGATGAAACACCTCCAGACATCACTGAATTTACCAATACTCTTTTGAATCATGTGGCAAACCGCGGCTTTGCTCACTTAGATATTGTGCTTGAGCCAGGTAGATCTTTGGTTGGTAATGCTGGTGTTCTGCTCACAACAGTTGAATACCTCAAGCCCGGTGTAGAAAAAAACTTCT
>CAJEZV010000066.1 GCA_903995005.1 uncultured beta proteobacterium | reverse complement strand
TGGCGTTGCTTGTGCAAGAACAGTCGATGTATGAATACCAAGCGTGCAGATCACTAGCGCTGCATAAGCGCTAGCAATAAAAGACTTCGGTGTTCGTAACATCGACTGTTCTTGCACAAGCAACGCCAAGCGCTGGGTGGCTCTAGAGCAATGGGTTTTGACACTTCCTTCACTGCAACTCATTGCTTTAGCGGTTTCAGTAATACTTAGCTCATCCCAATAACGCATCAGGAAGGCTTCTCGTTGACGTACAGGTAATTTAGCAATTTCTGACTCCAAAGCCTGTAAAAGCTGGTTCTGTTCGAGTTTTTGAGCCCCATCTTGGTGAATTTCACTGTCATCTGGGGCTGAAAGTGACTCTAAAGGGTCAAAATCATCGTTTTCATCGGTTTTCTTACCCATGTTGGAAAACAGGGTTACCCAGGTATTTCTGACCTTTTGGCGCCTAAACCAGTCGTGGATCCGGTTTTGCAGAATTCTGGTGAATACCAGGGGAAGCTCGGCGGCTGGGCGATCACCATATTTTTCAGCCAATTTGATCATGGCATCCTGAACAATGTCCAAGGCGGCGGCGTCATCACGCACGGCATATACGGCTTGCTTAAAAGCACGCTGCTCGACACTGCTCAGAAAGTCAGATAGTTCTTGGGCTGATGCCATGCAATGGATTAGACCTGAATCGGTAAGAATTGGGCTATTTTAGGGGATTGCTATAGAATATAAGGCTTACTACCTAGATTCTCATTCAAGAAGTGGTTTTTCCGGTAGCAGCGCCGTTCGAACTCGGGCCATAAGCAAGAGATAGAACAGACCAAACAATTTTTTGCCGAAAATTGCAAAGGACGAAAGAAAATGAATACAAGCAGCGCCGAATTTTTAGCTACTAAAGCTAACAAAGACTCAACAAATCAAAATATCGTAGCCGCACCTCCAGAAATGATTGGTGCAGAGATGCTCGTGCAAGCTTTGCACAAAGAAGGAGTTGAATACGTCTGGGGTTATCCAGGCGGCTCTGTTCTCTTTATTTACGATGAAATTTTTAAACAAGATAAGTTTGAACACATTCTTGTTCGCCATGAACAAGCAGCCGTGCATGCGGCCGATGGTTACGCACGTGCAACCGGTAAGGTTGGCGTTGCATTAGTAACCTCTGGTCCTGGTGTAACCAATGCGGTTACTGGAATTGCGACGGCGTATACCGACTCGATCCCAATGGTGATCATCAGCGGCAACGTGCCAACTTATGCAATTGGTGAAGATGCTTTCCAAGAAGCCGACACTGTTGGTATCACTCGCCCAATTGTGAAACACAACTTCTTAGTAAAAGACGTTAAAGATCTTCCTTTGGTATTGAAGAAGGCTTTTCACATTGCACAGACAGGTCGTCCAGGCCCAGTGTTGATCGACATCCCGAAGGATGTATCGGCAACTAAGGGACCATTTGTGTATCCAGAAACTCTGGAGATGCGCTCTTACAATCCAGTAGTGAAGGGGCATAGCGGCCAGATTCGTAAGGCGATTGCCTTGCTGCAAGAAGCAGAGCGTCCATATATTTACACTGGCGGCGGCATTATTCTGGCAGACGCAGCACCTGAGCTCAAAGAGTTTGCTGAGTTATTGGGTTATCCAGTGACCAATACTTTGATGGGTCTTGGTGGCTTCCCAGGTACTAGCCCACAGTTTGTAGGCATGCTTGGTATGCACGGCACCTATGAAGCCAATATGGCCATGCAGCACAGTGATGTGTTGATTGCAATTGGTGCGCGTTTCGATGACCGCGTGATTGGTAATACACAGCACTTTGCAAGTCATCCACGCAAAATCATTCATATCGATATCGATCCTTCCGTGATTTCTAAACGCGTGAAGGTGGATGTTCCGATTGTTGGCAATCTCAAAGAAGTATTGGTCGAGATGACTGCGCAACTTAAGGCTTCTGGCCCTCGTAAAAACGGTGAGAAAGTTGCCGCATGGTGGGAGCAGATTAATGAGTGGCGCAAAAAAGATTGCTTGAAATACGACGAAGCTTCTCAGATTGTGAAGCCACAGTATGTTGTTCAGAAGTTATGGGAACTGACTGGTGGTGACGCTTTCATTACCTCTGACGTAGGTCAACATCAAATGTGGGCTGCTCAGTACTATAAGTTTGACCAGCCACGTCGTTGGATTAACTCTGGTGGTCTTGGCACCATGGGCGTAGGCTTACCTTACGCGATGGGCATCAAGAAAGCATTCCCGGATAAGGATGTGTTTGCAATTACGGGTGAAGGCTCCATTCAGATGTGTATTCAGGAGCTCTCTACCTGCAAGCAATACAACACTCCAGTGAAGATCGTTTCATTGAATAACCGTTACTTAGGTATGGTTCGTCAATGGCAAGAGCTTACTTATAACAAGCGCTATTCCAGCTCATACATGGATTCTTTGCCTGACTTTGTGAAGTTAGCGGAAGCCTTTGGTCACGTTGGTATGCGCATTGAGAAGAAGTCAGATGTTGAGGGCGCGCTCAAGGAAGCAATTCGTTTAAAAGATCGTACCGTGTTTATGGATTTCCAAACTGACCCAGAAGAAAACGTTTGGCCTATGGTTCAAGCGGGTAAGGGAATTACTGAAATGCTTTTGGGTAGTGAGGATCTTTAATGCGACACATTATTTCTGTATTAATTGAGAATGAACCAGGAGCATTATCACGAGTAGTAGGGCTATTCTCGGCTCGCGGTTACAACATTGAGGCTTTAAGTGTTGCGCCTACCGAAGATCCCTCTTTATCACGCATGACAATTGTCACCATTGGTTCGGACGATGTCATTGAGCAAATCACTAAGCACTTAAACCGCCTCGTTGAGGTTGTTAAGGTATTTGACTTAAGTGAAGGTCCGCACATTGAGCGCGAGCTCATGATGATCAAGGTGCGCGCTGTTGGTAAGGAACGTGAAGAGCTAAAGCGAACCACTGATATTTTCCGTGGCCGCATTATTGACGTGACCGATAAGAGCTACACCATTGAGCTAACAGGTGATGGCGCTAAGTTAGATGCCTTCATCGATTCCATTGATCGTGCATCGATTCTCGAAACGGTTCGCTCAGGTGGTTCTGGTATTGGGCGCGGCGAACGTATCCTCAAAGTTTAATTTTTTAACTGATTTATTAAGCAATATATATTTTTCAACACAAGGAAATAGCATGAAAGTTTTTTACGATAAAGACGCTGACTTATCCCTCGTTAAGGGCAAGAAAGTCACCATCATTGGTTATGGTTCACAAGGTCATGCACACGCATTGAACCTCAAGGACTCTGGCGTTAACGTGACTGTCGGTTTGCGTAAGGGTGGCGCTTCATGGTCTAAAGCAGCAAATGCTGGTTTGACAGTGAAAGAGGTTGCTGATGCCGTAAAAGACGCAGATATCGTAATGATGTTATTGCCAGATGAGCAAATTGCGGATGTCTACACCAAAGAAGTGCATGGCAATATTAAGCAAGGCGCTGCTTTAGCTTTCGCACACGGCTTTAACGTTCACTACGGTCAAGTTCAGCCACGTGCTGATTTGGACGTCATCATGATTGCTCCTAAAGCTCCTGGCCACACTGTTCGTGGTACCTACTCACAAGGCGGCGGCGTTCCGCATTTGATCGCTGTCTACCAAGATAAATCTGGTTCTGCACGTGATCTCGCTTTGTCATATGCAACAGCTAACGGTGGCGGTCGTGCCGGCATCATCGAAACAAACTTCCGTGAAGAAACTGAAACTGACTTGTTCGGTGAGCAGGCTGTTCTTTGCGGCGGTGCAGTTGACCTGATTAAAACTGGCTTTGAAGTATTGGTTGAAGCTGGGTATGCCCCAGAAATGGCTTACTTTGAGTGCTTGCATGAGCTCAAGTTGATTGTTGACTTGATCTACGAAGGCGGTATCGCAAACATGAACTACTCAATTTCAAACAATGCTGAATACGGCGAGTATGTGACTGGCCCGCGCGTTGTTACTGCAGAAACTAAGAATGCAATGCGTCAATGCTTGAAAGATATTCAAACTGGCGAATACGCAAAGAGCTTTATCTTGGAAAACAAAGCTGGTGCTCCAACCTTGATTTCTCGTCGTCGCTTGAATGCTGAGCATGAAATTGAAATCGTTGGTGCTAAGTTGCGTGCGATGATGCCTTGGATTGCTAAGAATAAATTAGTAGACCAAACCAAGAACTAAGCACTAAAACAAAAGTAGTTCAACAAAAGGCTCAGAACAAAGATGATGTATCCGCACCCCATTATTGCAAAAGAAGGTTGGCCGTATTTAGCACTAGTGGGAGCCTTGACTTTATTGGTCCACTTTCTAGGTGGCATTGCATGGTCATGGCCACTCTGGATCATTTTTATCTTTGTTCTGCAGTTCTTCCGCGATCCACAGCGCATTCCTGCCTTAGGTCGTGATTTGGTGTTATCTCCAGCAGATGGTCGGATTGTTGTTGTTGAAAAAGCCAATGATCCATATGCTGGCCGTGAAGCGCTGAAGATTAGTGTTTTCATGAACGTTTTTAATGTTCATTCCAATCGTAGTGCCGTCAATGGCATGGTGATAGAGATTCAATATTTCCCAGGCAAGTTTGTTAACGCAGACCTGGATAAGGCATCCACTGAGAACGAGCGCAATGCCGTTGTCATTGATGCCAATGGTCAGATAGTGACCTTGGTCCAGGTTGCAGGATTGATTGCACGCCGAATTCTTTGCTATATCCATGTGGGTGATCGCCTCAAGGCAGGTGAGCGATATGGTTTTATCCGCTTTGGTTCTAGGGTTGATGTTTATTTACCCCTCACAGCTGAGCCATTGGTTAGTGTTGGTGATAAAGTGTTCGCTACAAATACAGCCTTAGCCCGTATGCCAGGTCTAGATTAATTACAACTCAATACTGGGACTTTCTTTGACTACATTTCGCCGTCGTGGCCGCATTGATCGCAGTCGCCTTTCGCATAAACGAACGGGTGCAGATGAGCAGTGGGCTGAAGAATTGGATGATGGTCTTGATTTCGAGGTAGAAGAGCTACACCCTCAAAAACCACGCTTACGCAGCAAGGGAATTTATTTACTTCCCAACGCATTCACCACAGCAGCTTTATTTTGTGGCTTCTTTGCGATCGTGAATGCGATGAATCACCAGTTTGAAATGGCAGCAATCGCTATTTTTGCCTCCCTGGTTTTAGATGGCATGGATGGTCGCGTGGCTCGTATGACAAATACGCAAAGTGCATTTGGTGAGCAATATGATTCCCTTGCTGACATGGTTTCATTTGGCGTTGCTCCTGCACTTGTTGCATACGAGTGGGCTCTAAAGGATTTGGGTAAGTGGGGCTGGTTGGCTGCCTTTACCTATTGTGCTGGCGCTGCTTTGCGCTTGGCTCGTTTTAATGTGAATACTGGTGTTGTTGATAAGAAGTTCTTCCAAGGTTTGCCAAGCCCAGCAGCTGGTGCGCTGATGGCAGGATTTATCTGGTTGGCTGACGACAATAAGATTCCTGTGCGCGATACCTTAATTCCGTGGGTAACCTTCTTTATTGCGGTCTACGCCGGCTTGACTATGGTCTCAAATGCCCGTTTTTATAGTGGTAAAGCGCTTGATGTGCGCTATCGCGTGCCTTTTGGCGTGATGGTCATTATGATTCTGACATTCGTTTTGATTTCCTCCAATCCTCCTTTGACCTTGTTTGGCGTATTTGTGGTTTATTCCATATCTGGCTATGTCATTTGGGCATGGGAACGGCTTAGCGGTAAGCGTTTTAGCTAATTTTAGAATTTTCGGGTATATTTAATCCATGTCAATGAATTTGTCTTTAAACAGCCTCCTTCTACTAGCGCTAAGCCTAAAGCTTGGGGCGGGTAAGGCCTGAGTTGATGAGATCAAAATAATCCATTAACCACCACATACCAGCCCCAGCTAATTGCTGGGGTTTTTGTTTTTAAGATTCAAATTGAGTCATTGTTAATAAAGAGTTCAAAACCGGAGAGTAGTGATGAGCGATAAAGTAATCATTTTTGACACCACCTTGCGTGACGGCGAGCAATCCCCTGGTGCTTCCATGACTAAGGATGAAAAAGTCCGTATTGCTCGTCAATTGGAGCGTCTCAAAGTCGATGTGATCGAAGCAGGCTTTGCCGCGAGCTCTGAAGGTGACTTTCAGGCAATCTCAGCAGTGGCTGCTGCGGTTAAAGATTCCATTGTGTGTTCATTGGCTAGAGCAAATGACAAAGACATTACACGTGCCTCAGATGCCTTAAAAGCCGCCAAAGCAAAACGCATTCATGCATTCTTGGCGACAAGTCCTTTGCATATGGCTGTTAAATTGCGCATGTCTCCAGAAGAAGTTTTAGAGCAAGCCAAACGTTCGATTCGCTTTGCTAGAAACTTGGCTGAAGATATTGAGTTCTCAGCAGAGGATGGCTATCGCTCAGAAATCGATTTCTTATCTAGAGTAGTTGAGGCAGTGATTAAAGAAGGTGCCACCACTATTAATATTCCTGATACCGTAGGCTACGCTACTCCTGAGTTGTATGGTGAATTCATTAAAGCTTTGCGTACACGGGTACCGAATTCAGATAAGGCAGTTTGGTCTGTGCATTGCCATAACGACTTAGGCATGGCGGTTGCTAATTCCTTGGCTGGCGTGAAGATTGGTGGAGCGCGTCAGATTGAGTGCACCATAAACGGCTTGGGCGAGCGTGCCGGTAATACTGCATTAGAAGAAATTGTGATGTCTTTGCGTACTCGTAAAGATTATTTTGATATGGTGTGCGGCATTGATGCCAGCCAAATTGTTCCAGCATCGAAGTTGGTCTCTCAAATCACTGGCTTTGTAGTGCAGCCCAATAAAGCAGTAGTAGGTGCAAATGCCTTTGCTCATGCATCAGGCATTCATCAAGATGGTATTTTAAAGAACCGCGAAACTTATGAAATCATGCGTGCTGAAGATGTGGGCTGGTCTACTAATAAGATCGTTTTGGGTAAATTATCTGGCCGCAATGCATTTAAACAGCGTTTGCAAGAATTGGGCATCACTGTTGAAGCCGAAGCAGATTTAAATGAGGCATTTGCAAGATTTAAAGCTTTGGCTGATCAAAAAGCAGAAATCTTTGATGAAGACATCATAGCCATCATGTCAGATTCTGCTGCAGAGGAAGGTGAGCATTATCACTTTATCTCTTTGAGTCAGCATTCTGAAACGGGCGAGCGTCCTAAATCACGCGTTACCTTCCGTATGGGCGAGAAGGAAGTAAGTTCTGAGGCTGAAGGTAATGGCCCAGTAGATGCTAGCTTGAATGCGATTGAAGAAATTGCTAAGAGCGGGGCAGAGCAATTACTGTATTCAGTAAATGCCATTACTTCAGGGACTCAATCACAGGGTGAAGTGACTGTGCGATTAGCTAAGGGCGGTCGGATTGTGAATGGCGTTGGCACTGATCCAGATATTATTGCTGCCTCTGCCAAGGCGTATTTGTCTGCCTTGAACAAATTGCATGATCCAAGCCAAGCAAAGCTCAATGCCCAGATGACACCATAACTTTGTAAGCGCTACAAAGACTTTTACTTATTTAAGTCGGAGTTTTTGTAGTACTTGGTACCCTTGCCGGTGATTTCAGCGGCAAGCCCTGAGTCAGTAATTTGATACATCAGAACACCAGGAGCTACCAGGGCAGCGTCTTGATAGGCATCACCCGTTTTCTCATATTTTGCTGCTGCAGTGACCTGTCCACCAAAAGTCCATCCCGAGTTTACAAAGTCATTTAGTGCAGCTTCGGTTTGGAATACAAAAATATTTTGAAAAGATTTAATGCCCAGACCTAGCCCCGCCTGCACCTCTGCCATATCCATGTAGACCGTTTTCTTTGACGATTTCCGCCGTCTTAATATCAGCAACTGCCATTTTTAATACTCCATACTTGCGAACACTTGAGCTTTCACCCAATTTGTGTCGTGCGTTATAAACAAAATAAAACAAAATAAAACAAAAAAGCTTTATAAATCAAAGCCATCGAATTGTAGCAGATAGGCCCTATAAAATGCCAAAAGACCCCCTACTATTGGTATGCTTTAGTAAGTAAAATCCCTCAAATAATAAATTTATCTATATAAATCAATAACTTATCATAATGAACCTATATCTACGCTCCCTATTAGCCATAGCAATACTGGGATTTAGTCTTAACAAAGCTGCTTTTGCGCAATTCTCCAATCCATTTGGCTCAAGCAAAACAGTTGCCCAGCAAAAAGAAGACATTCTCAAAAAGAATGATGAAATCCTAAAGCATCTCTATCAAGT
>CAJEZV010000065.1 GCA_903995005.1 uncultured beta proteobacterium | reverse complement strand
AAAATATTGCCATTACGCAAACAATGGCCCGCCATATTTTATTAAAAAATAGACCGGGCTTAACCGATCAAGACGCAGAGAGGCGCTTGCAAGGCTATCGTGATCAAGTCCGCGCTAAGACGGCAGACTTTGGTGACTTAGCTAAAAAGTACTCGGAAGACGGATCAGCTCCAAACGGCGGTAATTTAGGTTGGATGGGTCCTGGAGATTTGGTGCCTGAATTTGAGCAGGCAATGAATCGACTTCAAATTAGTGAGGTAAGTAATCCAGTGAAGTCAGAGTTTGGTTGGCACTTGATTCAGGTATTAGAGCGTCGTGAAGCGCAGTTAACGGTAGAAAAGCAGCGGGAGTTTGCTCGTGCAGCAATCCGTGAGAGAAAATTTGAGCAAGCTTATCAAGATTGGTTACGTGAGCTGCGCGATACCGCAACAGTCAAAATCTTGAATGTAGATGATGCAGCCAGCGCAGCGCCTCGTTAAGTTAGTTATCACCACCGGCGATCCAGCCGGTGTGGGCCCTGAAGTTTCTCTGCTCGCGGCAAAGGATTTTTTAGGTGAACAAGCTAATGCGCAGATAACTTTATTAGGTGATGCACAATTATTCAAAGAGTCGTTACAAAAAACTGCGAGTACGCGTTTAAAGATTGATTCAATTCCCCTTGCAGAGTCTGCTGTGCCGGGAGTATTGAATCCCGCTAATGCTCAATATGTTCTTAGTCTTCTTGATAAAGCCAGTGATGCCTGTATTCGGGGGGATTTCGACGCAATGGTTACAGCACCCGTTCAAAAGAGCCTAATCAATATTGCAGGAATACCATTTACTGGTCATACCGAATATCTGGCGCAACGTTGTAATGCCCCGCATGTTGTCATGATGCTATGTGCTCCTTTGCCAGTTGGTTTCTTGGGCCTTAAGTCTGGCAGAAATTTAAGAGTTGCTTTGGTAAGTACGCATATCCCCTTAAAAGATGTCTCTGCTTCCTTAAGTTATGAGCTCATGCTGGAAACGATTCAAATAGTAAATCAAGACTTAAAAATAAAATTTGGGATAGCTAATCCAGCAATCCGTGTCGCTGGCCTTAATCCACATGCTGGAGAGGCTGGCTATTTAGGTCATGAAGAAATAGAGATCATTGCGCCAGCAATTGAATACGCTAAGCAGCAAGGAATTGATGTTTCTGGACCATACCCTGGGGATACTATGTTTGAGGCTTCTGCACTCGAGCATGTCGATGCTTTTATAGCGATGTATCACGATCAAGGATTAGCCCCGTTTAAGTTTGTCACTTTTGGCGGTGGAGTAAATGTGACTTTAGGCCTGCCGATCATCCGAACATCAGTAGATCATGGAACTGCTTTAGATATTGCCGGGAAAGGAATTGCCGATTCTGGCAGCATGCTAGAGGCTCTACGTTTAGCTTATGAGCTCGCCCTAAACCAAAGAAAGTTAAGCTAGGGAATGCATCGCGCCCGTAAACGTTTTGGCCAGAATTTTTTGCAGGATGATGGGATTATTTATTCCATCGTAGCTTTGATTAATCCTGGTCCAGATATGCATGTGATTGAGATTGGCCCTGGACTTGGCGCCTTAACAATTCCCTTGCTGAGAAATCTTGACCAGCTTGACCTCCTGGAAATTGACCGTGACTTAGTCGCATATTGGAATCAGAAAAATCTCAATGGCCTAAAGGTGATTGAAGGTGATGCTCTAAAGTTTGATTTTCTAGAGTGGGCACAGAATCGCCCTCAGGAAAAAGGATTTTGTAAGGTAGTTGGTAATTTGCCTTACAACATTTCTTCACCATTATTATTTCATCTTGTTGCTGCTGCCTCTGAAATTAATGAGCAAGTATTTATGTTGCAAGCTGAAGTCGTTGAGAGGATGGTGGCAAAGGCGGGCAGTTCTGATTTCAGTAGGCTATCTGTCATGCTTCAAGCTCGCTACGATATGGAGCTGGTCTTGGAGGTTCCTCCCGAAGCCTTTGAGCCTCAACCAAAAGTAAACTCTGCCGTAGTGCGTATGATCCCGCGCCAAGACTTTGATTTGAGTAATGCTCAGTGGAGGGCTTTGGAGCAGGTAGTTGCTGCAGCCTTTTCTCAAAGAAGAAAAATGTTGCGCACTAATTTGCAGTCTTTTGCAGAGAGATTGAATTTGACTGAGCTTGAGTTAAAAGCAAGAGCTCAGGATATTGCAGTTGAGCGCTATATTGAGTGGGCTAAAGTCTTAGCCGCTTAACTAAGATTATTTGTAGGCCTTAGGGTCAATCACCCGCATTTCAGATTCGATCCAACCCTCAACCTCTTGTTGCAACTCTTCTCCTGACTTGCCTTCGGAAAGAATAGCTGGCCCAATCGAAAAGATCACAGTGCCAGGCCGCTTTAAAAAGCTGTTCTTAGGCCAAAAATTACCTGCATTGTGTGCAACTGGAATAACCAATGCGCCTGTAGCGCTCGCAAGGCGAGCACCACCCTTACGATAGGGCTTAGTTGATCCTCGAGGTGTTCTAGTGCCCTCCGGAAATAACATGATCCATTTGCCTTCGCCCAGGCGTTTGCGACCTTGGCTGGCAACTGAGAGAGCTGCTGATTGTTTGTTTGCACGATTGATGTGAATCATCTTAAGCAAAGCTAAAGCCCAGCCAAAAAAGGGAATCCAAAGTAATTCACGCTTGAAGACAAAGCAAAGTTGTTTTGGAAGGAGAGCAATATAGGCAATCGTTTCATAAGCAGACTGGTGTTTGCTCAGAATAACGACGGGTTTATCAAGTACTGCACGCATGTATTCCATGCCACGAATTTCATAGTGGATGCCACAAAGATGCCACAAGAGCCAGATCACGACTTGGTTCCAAATGCCAATGAATTTGTAGCGATTTTCTGGGCTCAGGAAAGGAAATGCCAGCATGCAGAGTACTGACCAAATTGGAGTAAAGATCAGAAGCAATAAGGCAAAGAGAGTAGAGCGTAAATAGATCATATTTTTCTATACGTTACTTTTCAAAAGTGCGCTTGTAAATGCCATGAGATCAGCATGAATCTGCGTGCCTTCGGGTAAGTTGCCTTTATTCAAAGTTTTTTGACCCTTACCAGTCAATACTAGATGAGGCGAGGCTCCCAGGGCAATGCCAGCCTGAAGATCTCGTAAGGAGTCGCCAACAATAGGAACACCTAACAGCGGTTGAGCGCTATCCGATTTTTTATAACGCAAAGCAATTTCTTTCATCAGGCCTGGAGCGGGCTTACGACAATCACAACCATGTGAATCCATATGGGGGCAAAAGAAGATACTATCGATATGGCCGCCTAAAGGTTGTAAAAGCTTATCCAGCTTGCTATGCATTGCATGTAATTCATTGATCGTGAAATATCCCCTAGATAAGCCAGACTGATTCGTGGCAATTGCTATTTGGTAGCCTGCTTGATTCAGTAACGCAATAGCTTCCAAACTTCTTGGCAGTGGAATCCATTCATCAACAGATTTAACATAATCATCACGATCTTCATTGATCACGCCATCGCGATCGAGAATAATGAGCTTGGAAGAGCTGATGCTCATGCTAATTTGCCGAGATCGGCAACGAGGTTCATTTTCTGGTGAAGTTGTTGCAGGAGAGCTAGACGGTTATCACGCAGCTCAGGATTAGGATCCATCACCATCACATCAGTAAAGAACTGATCAATTAGTGCACTTAAAGCAACCAGAGCCTTTAAGAGCTCAACAAATTGACGCTTCTCGTAAGCAGTGCTGAGCGTAGGAGTAATACTCTCCAATGCTTGATGTAGCTTAGCTTCCGCAGGTATTTGTAATAACTTTGCAGAGCATGCCGCAGGGATGGCTGTAGTTGTTTTCTTCAAAATATTGCTAATCCGCTTATTTGCAGAAGCAAGTTGAGCAGCTTCCGTGAGGGCATTAAATTCACGTAAAGCAGTTAAACGTTGAATCAAGTCATTAATTTGCTCTGGCTCTTGACTTAGGACTGCATCGATTTCAGCGCTGGTAAATGGTTTTCCGGCAACCGATTGATCGCGTAGGTAAGCGCGTAGGCGATCAATGATGAATGCATAAATATCAGCAGCATTTGATTTTTCTTGCACATCTTTTTGTGGGAACTGCGCACGGGCTAATTCAATTAGAGCAGGCAGACTCAGAGACAAATTCTTTTCTAAAAGTAAGCGGCAAATACCTAAAGCATGACGACGTAATGCGTATGGGTCTTTGTCTCCGGTTGGCGCAAGTCCAACACCCCAAATGCCTACTAAGGTTTCAAGCTTATCGGCAATGGCTAAGATGGTTCCGGTTACTGTCTGTGGCAGAGCGTCGCCTGCAAAACGCGGCATATAGTGCTCGCTACATGCGGCGGCAACTTCCGGATTTTCGCCATCATGCACTGCATAGTAGCGCCCCATGATGCCCTGTAGCTCTGGAAATTCACCAACCATATCGGTTAGTAAGTCAGTCTTTGCAATTTCTGCAGCACGACTTGCGAGCTTTTCATCGGCATTGAGTTTTTTAGCAATACCTACAGCAAGAGCCTGAACACGCTGTGTGCGCTCAAGTTGATTGCCCAACTGGTTGTGATAGACCACCTTACCAAGATCAGCAACACGAGTAGCTAAGGCGCGCTTTTGATCTTGCTGGAAGAAGAAGCGCGCATCTGCAAGGCGGGGACGCACAACGCGTTCATTACCAGAGATGATGGCTTGCGGCTTAGTGGTTTCAATATTCGAAACAATTAAGAAGCGATTACGCAACTTACCTTGTTTATCAGTCAATGCAAAATACTTTTGATTGGTTTGCATTGTCAAAATTAAGCATTCTTGTGGCACTTCTAAGAATTCTTGATCGAAGTGACACTCATAAATAGCAGGCCACTCAACCAGCGAGGTCACCTCATCTAATAAGCTGTCAGGCATTAAAACTAAGTCATCACCAGCCGCCTTTAAAAGGGCAGCCTCGATTTGAGCTCTGCGCTGATTAAAGCTAGGGATTACTTTGGCCTTAGCTTGCAGATCATTTTCATATTGATCTGCAGAAGCGATAGTTACCTTACCGGGTGCTAGGAAGCGATGCCCCTCGGTTTGGTTGCCAGCATCAATTCCCAGACTGCTGATCTTGAGAATCTGATTACCATGTAAAGCAATAATGCTATGGGCTGGACGAGCAAATTGCACATCTGCTAATTGACCATTTTTCTGAAGCACTTGATAGTGCATCATTTTAGCAATCGGCAATTTACTCAGCGTTTGCTCAAGCGCAGTTTGCGCTGTATGTTCTAGAGCCGCACCTTTAGCAATCACATTCAGATAAAGCGCTTCATTTTTACCTTCACCCGCTTTTTCAAGAGTGGCAATATCGATATCGCCATAACCAAGTGCACCTAATTTTTTTAGTAATGGTGGAGTCGCGTTTCCTTGGGCATCAAAGGCAATACTGGTTGGTAATAGTTTTTCACGTACGGGGTAGTCGGGCGCTTGATTAAGAACATTGCTGATTTCAACTGCTAGGCGACGTGGGGTAGCATAGCTATTTACTGTTGATGCTTGATTGGCTAAGCCGGCAGTCTTTAACACTGTAAAGATTCCCTCACTAAAAGCATCGCCTAAGCGACGCAAGGATTTAGGGGGTAATTCTTCAGTGAATACTTCAATTAATAAAGTAGCGGACTGTGTAGGTGAATTGCTTGTGCTCATAAATAGATTACTTCAATCTTGAGGCCTAAGTCTTAGCCTGGCGTTGACACATTGGGAAGCCGAGTTTTTCACGAGATTCAAAATAAGCTTGAGCGACTGAGCGAGAAAGATTACGGATACGACCAATATAGGCCGCACGTTCGGTTACTGAAATGGCGCCACGTGCATCAAGTAGATTAAAGGTGTGCGCTGCCTTGAGAACCATTTCATAAGCGGGTAGAGCAAGTGGCACTTCCATCAAGCGCTTTGCTTCGCTTTCGTAATTTGTAAAGTTTGCAAATAGCAAATCAGTATTAGAGTGTTCAAAGTTGTAGCAAGACTGCTCCACTTCGTTTTGGTGATATACATCGCCATAAGAAATGCCATCTGCCCAAACGAGGTCATAAACGTTTGAGCAATTTTGAATGTACATCGCCAAGCGTTCGATGCCATAAGTAATTTCGCCCAGAACAGGTTTGCAATCCAAGCCACCTACTTGTTGGAAATAAGTGAACTGAGTTACTTCCATACCGTTTAACCATACTTCCCAGCCCAGACCCCACGCACCGAGGGTAGGATTTTCCCAATCGTCTTCTACAAAACGTACATCATTTTCTTTGAGATCAAGCCCCAATGCCGCTAGTGATCCCAGATAGAGCTCGAGAATATTTTCAGGGGCTGGCTTGAGAACAACTTGATATTGATAATAGTGCTGTAAGCGATTTGGATTCTCGCCATACCGACCATCCTTAGGTCGCCGAGATGGCTGAACATAAGCTGCTTTCCAAGGCTCTGGACCAATGGCGCGCAGGAAAGTTGCTGTGTGGGATGTGCCTGCGCCGACTTCGAGGTCAATAGGCTGCAATAGGGCACAACCTTGTTGGTCCCAATAATCTTGAAGTTTGAGAATGATTTGCTGAAAAGTAAGCATGATTAACCTGGCTAAGCCATTGATTTTACATGGCTAGCAGGGGGTGCAGTCAAAAATGACTAAAAACGTCGATGACGAATCAGGCCCCAGATCAGCAAGAGGCAAGAAAAGCTCAAAATTGGGAAATTGCCCCAAAAGACATAAGGCGTTTTACCCTCATAGGCCTGAACCTCCGCACTTAAGCTTGCTTGGGTAAATTCAGGGAGAGCTGCAAGTACTTTGCCATCAGGGCCTAATACAGCAGTGATGCCAGTATTAGTAGCCCGAAGGGCCGGTAGACCGGTTTCGAGTGAACGCAATTGAGATAGTCGTAATTGCTGGGTAGGCGCTTGTGATTTACCAAACCAAGCCAGGTTCGTTAAATTAATCAGCAAATTTGTTGGGTGGGGATTATTCCGAATGCGACTCGCAAGCTCGCCACCAAAAACATCCTCATAGCAAATAGTGATCGCTGCATAAAGTGGATCTTGCTCCTGTCTTCTAATGATGAAGTTATCTTGCACATCGCCACCCCTTGCGAAATCACTTAAGGGAACACTAAAAGCATTAACGAACCAACGAAAACCGGGCGGAATAAATTCTCCAAAAGGCACTAGGTGATTCTTGTCGTATTGATATGCATCTTGGGCGGGAGAAAGGCCCAGAGCCCGGTTAGAAAATTCTCTTCCATTATCTGGATTTGTGTGACGCCCAATGACGCCAAAGAGTAAGTTGATTTGAGTCTTATTAGAAAGGCTTTGAAGATTTTCTATAAGCCCAGCTGGAAGATTATTTGTGGGCCAAGCAAAAGCAGTTTCTGGTGAGATCACAAGCTCAGCGCGAGATTGCGTCATGGCGTTGCTATAAAAATGAATTTGCTTTAGAACCCCCTCGGGGTTGGTGAACATACTTTGTGGAAAATTACCTTGTACCAGTTCAATCTTGAGTGGTTCGCCAATTGGTTTGGTAAAACTCCAGAAGTTTGAGCTAATAGTGATTAGGCAAACTAGCGCCAGCGTCGAGCTGCAATAGCGCAGATGTTTATTGAGTTGAAGGATTTGCCAGGATGCGTACACTGCTAAAAAAGTACAAGCCAGGCCGCCAAAATAAGGAGCGACTGCTGCAAATGGTCCATTCACTTGCGCTTCCGCAAAACCCATCCAAGGAAATCCTGTAAATATCTCTCCGCGTAAATATTCACTGACTGCCCAGCTTGCGGCTAAAAATAAACCGGATATATGGGAGCTTTTAAAGATCCGAATCGATAGACAGGCGACCGAGAAGTAGAGGGAGACATAAGCGGATAGTAAAAAAACGGCTACGCTGGACAGAAGAGCATTCATGCCACCTATGTCGTGCATGCTGATATATAGCCACCAAAGCCCCACAATAAAGTAGCCGATACCAAAAAACAGGCCCGAGAAAAAATACTGTTTTATGGAGCAATCTTTTAGTAGGCTAAGTCGCCACCAAATAATGCTTAGAAGTGGGATCTGAATCCAGCCACCATAGGGGAGTTCTGCTACTACAGCAAGTAGGGCGCCTAAAACAAATAGCGTGAGGAGCGCTACTAAATTCAATTTTTGATGAGTCTTGCCTGAATACAGATCAACCAAGGTAATTCTCAATCAGTAGATTTGGGCGTTTGGCGTGCCAACAAAATATGAACTTGCCGTGGGTCAGCTCGTAGCACCTCAAACTCAATTCCATTCATCGCAATACGTTCACCAATTTTTGGAACGCGACCTAGATGCTGAACAACAAGACCGGCTACGGTTTCAATATCTTCCTCTGCAAATTGAGTGCCGAGTGCTTCATTGAATTGCTCCAGTTCGGTGATACCTTTTACCCGAATGTCACCATTATCTAGAGAGATGATGTTGTCAGC
>CAJEZV010000064.1 GCA_903995005.1 uncultured beta proteobacterium | reverse complement strand
GAGATCTACACAAGGATGAACACTCTTTCCCTACACGACGCTCTTCCGATCTGCGTAAGTTCCCTTTTTGGTGGAGAGATGTGTACTGTAAAGGATGGGGGCGATTTTTCTCCTATCGCCGCGATGGGGTTACCGGAAGGTTTGCTTCTTTAGTCTGGATATCCCAGTAGGCCAAATTTTCTGCGGGTAAACACTAGATTAGCCCTACGGCTAGGGTTATTGCGTATAACCTTATAGCCGTTATAGCTCGAGAATGATCTTAATTAATTGAAGAGACTACTATGTTTGCAGGCATGAATACTGGTGCGACCCCATCTTTGGCGCCGCACCATATGGCAATGATTCCACCAGAGCGTTTGGCAGAAATTCAAAAAGAGTATTTTGCAGAGCTAGCGCACATTGCAACTAATCCCGAAGCGATTGAGGTGAAGGATCGTCGCTTTGCAGGTAAGGCTTGGCATTCATCCTGGAGTAAGGTCATTGCTGCCACTTATTTGTTGAACTCAAAACATCTGATGTCGCTGGCTAAAGCAGTAGATACAGATGAAAAGACAAGGCAAAAGATTTTATTTACGACTGAACAAATGATCGATGCGCTGTCCCCATCGAATTTTATTGCGACCAATCCAGAAGTTTTAGAAAATATTATCAGCACCCAAGGCCAGTCGATTCAAAAAGGAATCGCAAACCTCCTCGGGGATATGAAAAAAGGTAAGGTCTCGCAAACTGATGAGAGTGCATTTGAAGTTGGTAAAAATATTGCCACCACAGAAGGTCACGTTGTATTTCGTAATGAATTATTTGAACTTATTCAATACACGCCACTCACAGAAACTGTCTTTGAGCGTCCCTATTTGATGGTGCCCCCATGCATCAATAAATATTACATTTTGGATTTGCAGCCTGATAACTCAGTTGTACGACATATGGTTGCCCAAGGGCATACGGTATTTCTCGTTTCCTGGAAAAATCCAGATGCCTCTATGGCCGAGGTCAGTTGGGATGACTATGTCGGCAAAGGAGTTATTAAAGCGATTGATGTTGTTAAAGAAATCGGCAATACCAAACAGATTAATATCCTGGGCTTTTGTGTTGGCGGGACATTAACGACTTCAGCCTTAGCTGTCTTGGCTGCGCGCGATGAGCACCCAGCCGCGAGCCTGACCTTATTTACCACCTTATTGGATTTCACCAACACCGGCATTTTGGATGTCTTCATTGATGAAGGCATGGTGGAGTTACGCGAGAACACCATAGGCGGCAAGAATGGTAAGTGCGGCATGATGTCTGGCTTGGATTTGGGTAATACCTTTTCCTTCTTGCGTCCTAACGATTTAGTTTGGAACTACGTAGTTGAGAACTACCTTAAAGGTAATTCTCCGCCACCATTTGATTTGCTGTATTGGAATGGCGATTCAACCAACTTACCGGGCAATATGTATTGCTGGTATTTGCGCCACACTTATTTACAGAATGACTTGGTAAAGCCTGGCAAGCTGAAGATTTGTGGTGAAAAAGTTGACCTAGGTAAGATCAAGTGTCCTGCTTATTTATATGCTTCTCATGAGGATCATATCGTCCCTTGGCAATCCGCTTACGAGTCAACGCATATTCTGAAAGGTAAAAATCGCTTTGTGCTGGGCGCTTCTGGTCATATTGCTGGTGTGATTAATCCACCTGCAAAAAATAAACGCTATTACTTTGAAAATAATCAGATTGCCGCTACTGCAAACGAATGGCTAGAAGGAGCTAAACAGATTCCAGGTAGTTGGTGGCCCAACTACACCAAGTGGCTTGAGCAGTTTGCTGGTGAGAAAAAACCAGCTAGCAAGATATTTGGTAATGCTCAGTACAAAAAAATGGAAGCAGCACCAGGGTTATACGTAAAAGAAAAGGCAGCTCAAGCTGCTTAAGAACAGCAATCATTAACGAAGGTTTTTTAAAGGGGAAAGTAATGTCTCAAAAAGTCGCATATGTCACTGGTGGTATGGGCGGGATTGGTACCGCTATTTGCCAACGTTTAGCAAAAGATGGATTTAAGGTTATTGCAGGTTGTGGACCAAACTCACCGCGTAAAGATCGTTGGATTGCGGAGCAAAAAGCTTTGGGTTATGACTTTATTGCCTCTGAAGGTAACGTATCTGACTGGGATAGCACAGTTGCTGCATTCGAAAAGGTTAAGTCTGAAGTGGGTCGCGTTGATGTATTGGTAAACAATGCAGGTATTACCCGTGACAGTGTTTTCCGCAAGATGACTCCCGATGCTTGGAAGGCTGTTATTGATACCAACCTCAATTCATTATTCAATGTGACCAAACAAGTAATCGATGGCATGGTTGAGAATAACTGGGGTCGTGTAATCAATATTTCTTCTGTAAATGGTCAAAAAGGCCAGTTTGGTCAATGTAACTATTCGACTGCTAAGGCTGGTCTGCATGGTTTCACTATGGCCTTAGCGCAAGAGGTTGCCACCAAGGGCGTCACTGTTAATACCGTTTCTCCTGGTTACATTGGTACTGATATGGTTAAAGCCATTCGTGAAGATGTTCTGGAGAAGATAGTTGCTGGTATCCCAGTTAAGCGTTTAGGAACACCACAAGAGATTGCTTCAATCTGCTGCTGGATTGCATCTGATGATGGTGGTTATGCAACTGGTGCTGACTTTTCCTTAAACGGCGGTATTCACACTGGTTAATACTGCAGTGCAGCATTTTTTGCACAGTAAGTAATACGCAACACGGCTGATTTACCTTTACTTCAAAGTGGAGATAAACTAAGCTGATGTTGCGTTGCAGTATTCAGTAAGGAAAAAAATGGTTACCCGTACAAAACGAGCTGGCGAAGACCGTCTCATTAAGAAGTATCCTAATCGCCGTCTTTATGACACCCAAACAAGTACTTATGTCACCTTATCTGATATCAAGGGTTTGGTAATGGCAAATGAAGTATTCAAAGTCATTGATGCAAAGACAGATGAAGATCTCACTCGTAACATTTTGCTGCAAATTATTCTCGAAGAAGAAGCTGGCGGCGCTCCGGTATTTTCTTCGCAAATGCTTTCTCAAATCATCCGCTTTTATGGAAATTCCATGCAGGGCTTGATGGGAAATTATCTCGAAAAGACTATGCAGTCCTTTGTAGATATTCATAATAAATTGGGCGATCAAACCAAAGGCCTGGGTGCTGGCAGTACGCCTGAGGCTTGGTCACAAATGATGAATCTCCAAAATCCACTCATGCAAGGCTTAATGGGTAATTACATGGAGCAAAGTAAAGACTTGTTTGTGAAAATGCAAGAACAATTGCAGGGATCTCAAAACCTCTTTGGCAATTTTCCATTTACTCCACATCCTACTAAATCTGAAAAAGAATAGTTGTGGCTGGAAAAATCGGCTTTGTATCATTAGGTTGCCCTAAGGCACTTGTTGACTCTGAACTTATCCTCACGCAACTGAGCGCTGAAGGATATGAGACTGCAAAAGATTATTCAGGCGCAGATCTTGTTGTTGTTAATACCTGTGGGTTTATTGATTCCGCCGTGGAAGAAAGTCTTTCTGCAATCGGTGAGGCACTTGCAGAAAATGGCAAGGTCATTGTTACTGGCTGCTTAGGCGCAAGGAAGAATGCTGACGGCAGTGATCTCATTCAGAGCATTCACCCTAAGGTCCTTGCAGTAACAGGGCCACACGCCACCGATGAGGTAATGCAGGCAATTCATCTGCACTTGCCAAAGCCGCATGATCCATTTACAGACTTAGTTCCGCCTGCCGGTGTAAAACTTACCCCCAAACATTATGCTTATTTAAAGATATCTGAGGGCTGTAACCACCGTTGCACTTTTTGCATCATTCCGAGTATGCGCGGTGACTTGGTTTCAAGACCAATTGGTGAAGTATTGTTGGAAGCCAAGCGCTTATTTGAATCTGGCGTAAAAGAGTTACTGGTTGTTTCACAAGATACAAGCGCCTATGGTGTAGATATTCAATACCGAACCGGCTTTTGGGATGGTAAACCGGTAAAGACGCGATTATTTGATTTGGTGAATGCCTTAAATCAAATTGCTCGTGAGCATCAGGCATGGGTAAGACTGCATTATGTTTATCCTTATCCTCATGTCGATGACATCTTGCCTTTGATGGCAGAGTTTTCTGAGTATGGCTATGGTGTGTTGCCTTACCTTGATATTCCTTTGCAGCATGCTCATCCCGATGTACTAAAAAGAATGAAGCGACCTGCTAGCGGGGAAAAGAATTTAGAGCGCATTCAAGCTTGGCGTGCAGCTTGTCCTGATTTAGTGATTCGCAGCACTTTCATCGCAGGATTCCCGGGGGAGACTGAGGAAGAGTTTGAGTGTCTCCTGAACTTCTTGGATGATGCACAAATCGATCGCGCAGGTTGTTTTGCATATTCCCCGGTTGATGGCGCAACTGCAAATCAATTAGAAAACCCAGTGCCCGATGCAATCCGAGAAGAACGCCGTGCCAGCTTTATGGCCAAGGCAGAAGAAATCTCGATTCAACGGCTTGCTAAAAAAGTAGGGAAACGAGTTCAGGTGCTGATTGATCGAGTTGATGAATCTGGTGGAATAGGGAGAACTATTGGTGATGCCCCTGAAATTGATGGTCTAGTGCGCGTTTTGCCAGCCAGCAAGCCATCAAAACGCTATCGGGTAGGTGAAATCATCCGTGCAACGGTCATAAGTTCCCAAGGGCATGACCTAATAGCCGAAACTTGACGAATGTAATAAAAATGAAGGTTGTATCATTAATTAAGCCTATTTTTGGGCTCAGCTAAGGGGATTGTTATGAGTCGTGATGTCGTTGTCTTAAGTGCTGTTCGTTCCGCTATTGGCGCCTTCAATGGCTCCCTCAGCAGCTTTGAGCCCTCCGAGCTGGGCGGTATTGTCATGAAGGAAGCAGTTGCCCGCTCTGGTGTGGATCCTGCATTGATTAATTATGTAACTGTTGGAAATACTATTCCGACAGATAGTCGTTACGCTTATGTTGCTCGTGTTGCCGCGATTCAGGCGGGGTTGCCAATGGAATCTGTGGCAATGGCCTTGAACCGTTTATGTAGCTCTGGTTTACAAGCAATCGTGACTACTGCACAGCAAATCATGTTGGGTGATTGTGATTACGGTGTTGGTGGCGGTGTTGAAGTGATGTCACGAGGAATGTATGGATCTCCAGCAATGCGCAGCGGTGCTCGCATGGGCGATACCAAAATGCTCGATTTGATGGTTGCTGTCTTAACCGACCCATTTGGCGTTGGTCACATGGGCGTAACTGCAGAGAACCTGGTTGAAAAATGGAAGTTGACTCGTGAAGAGCAAGATGCGTTGGCTGTTGAGTCACATCGCCGTGCCGCTCACGCAATCAAAGAAGGTCGCTTCAAGTCTCAAATTGTTCCAATTACGATTAAGTCTCGCAAGGGTGATATCGTCTTTGATACTGATGAGCATTGCAAACCAGATACCACTATGGAAACTCTGGGCAAGATGAAAGCAGTGTTTAAGAAAGAGGGTGGTTCAGTAACTGCTGGTAATGCCTCTGGTATTAATGATGGCGCCGCATTCTTTGTCTTGGCCGATGCAGAAACTGCTAAAAAGGCAGGTCATAAGCCAATCGCACGTTTAGTCTCTTATGCGGTAGCCGGGGTTCCGAATCACATCATGGGTGAGGGTCCTATACCTGCAACTAAACTTGCTCTTGAGCGTGCTGGTCTGAAATTAGATCAAATCGACGTAATCGAATCTAACGAAGCATTTGCGGCACAGGCTTTAGCAGTAACAAAGGGTCTTGGTTTAGACCCAGCTAAAACTAACGTGAATGGTGGTGCAATTGCTTTGGGTCACCCAATTGGCTGCTCTGGCGCCGCTATTGCGACTAAGGCTATTCATGAACTACAGCGCGTTCAAGGCAAATATGCTTTGGTAACGATGTGTATTGGTGGTGGTCAAGGTATTGCAACTATTTTTGAGCGTCTGTAATTCAAAAATAAGGCAGAAGATTTACGAAGAATCTTTTGGGTTAACTACTTAAGAGATTAGTAGTAAAGCAGCGTCCAAGCCGACTCGGTCAAAAGCCGCGTCGGCTTTTTCTTTGACAAGAGGCTTGGCTTGGTAGGCAATGCTGATGCCGGATCCATTCATCATCATGAGATCATTTGCGCCATCGCCCATAGTGATGGCATTGGCTTTGGTGCAGCCTAAAAGGCTACAAGCTTCATCTAGAAAGGCGGCCTTGGCTGCCCCATCAACAATATCGCCAAGCACTTTGCCTGTCAGCTTGCCATCAATGATTTCCAGTGTATTTGCTTGAGCCTGCTTAAAACCCAATTGCAGCCGAAGCTTCTCAGTGAAAAAAGTAAATCCACCAGAAACTAAGAGTGTGTAGAGGCCGCGAGCATTGGCACCCGCTAATAGCTCTTGGGCGCCAGGATTTGGCCGTAAACGTTTACGGTAAACCGATTCCAGGGCATCAGCCGATACACCCTCGAGTAAAGCAACGCGGCGACGCAAGCTTTCCTTAAAATCTTTGATCTCGCCACGCATGGTTGCTTCTGTAATTTGGGCTACTGCTGCCTTTTTCCCGGTAAAGTCTGCAATCTCATCAATGCATTCGATATTGATGAGAGTGGAGTCCATATCCATCGCCAGCACTTTGATATCACCACTCTTGAGATCAGCATTTAAGTAGCAGAGGTCGCTATTAAACAGTGCTGCAATAGAGCGTAGATCTTCTCTTTGCGTAGCAGAAAACTCTTTGCTAGGCTCCCAGCGTTCACAATGGTAAGTGCCATTCGATGTCTGCCCTCCAAGAGAATGCAGATTTATTCCATACCCAATAGCTTGATTCTTAAGCTCAAAGACCAGCTTTTCGGATAAAGGCTCTCTAGATAGGGCTACGAGGGTTTGCTTTGGCATGACTGAATAATAATGCCGAATGATCAATTGGCTTTAGCTGAGCTTAGAACGGCAGACTCATTCAGGCGTCGTAATATTTGGCGGATCGCATCCAATCGTTGCTCAAGCTTTTCAAATTCCCCATCCTTTTGGGGCAATACTTTGAGCTTATCCTGACCGTTTAGCTGAATATGTTTAGAGCTTTGAATCAGTTGAATGATTTTCAATGGGTCAATGGGTGGATTCGGTATAAATTGAATCTGAATAGATGCTGGCGTTGCATCAATTTTCTTAATGCCAAAGCCAGTCATTTCTAGGCGCAGTCGATGAGTTTCATAGAAAGATTTGGCTTGATCAGGAAGATCTCCAAAGCGATCCACTAGCTCTTCCCGTAACCCCATCAGTTCTGAAAAGTCATTAGTACCAGCAAAGCGTTTATACAAAGAGAGACGCTCATGCACATCGGGACAATAGTCCTCGGGAAGGAGGGCGGGGACGCCAAGGTTAACGTCGGTAGTTGCTTGAAGTGGTGATAGTAAATCAGGCTCTTTTCCACTGCGTAATGCTTTTACAGCTCTATTGAGCATCTCTGTATAGAGTTGAAAGCCAATTTCATGAATCTCACCAGACTGTTTGTCGCCTAAAACTTCTCCAGCCCCTCGGATCTCTAGATCATGCATCGCCAAATAAAAACCAGAGCCAAGCTCTTCCATGGCTTGGATGGCGTTGAGGCGTAATTGTGCTTGTTTGCTTAAGGCTTCAGGGTCTGGAACCAGTAAGTAAGCATAAGCCTGGTGATGGGAGCGGCCAACACGCCCACGAAGTTGATGTAATTGCGCCAAACCAAATTTATCAGCGCGATGCATGATGATGGTGTTGGCGGTAGGTACGTCAATGCCTGTTTCGATAATCGTGGTGCATAACAAAATATTGGTTCTTTGCGTCACAAATTCACGCATGACGGATTCCAGCTCACGCTCATGCATTTGGCCATGAGCGACGCTAATACTTGCTTCTGGAATTAATTCCTGTAGCGCATGCTTGCGGTTCTGAATAGTTTCTACCTCATTGTGTAAGAAGTAGACCTGTCCACCGCGTTTAATTTCTCGTAGAACTGCTTCACGAATCACGCCGTCACCTTCACGACGTACAAAGGTTTTAATAGCAAGGCGCTTCTGAGGTGCTGTAGCAATAATCGAGAACTCACGCAAACCCTCCATCGCCATACCCAGCGTTCTTGGAATAGGTGTGGCTGTGAGAGTTAGTATATCGACCTCAGCGCGCAAGGCTTTCAGAGCATCTTTTTGACGCACTCCAAAGCGATGTTCCTCATCCACAATAACTAAACCAAGATTTGCAAATTGGGTCTCTTTGGAAAGAAGCTTGTGCGTGCCAATAATGATGTCAGCCTCACCCTTGGCTATAGCTTCTAATGCCGCATTAATCTCTTTCGTCGTTTTAAAACGGGAGAGTTCAACAATCCGCACTGGCCAATCTGCGAAACGATCCTTCCAGGTAGTAACGTGCTGCTCAGCGAGCAAAGTTGTAGGTGCCAATATGGCTACTTGCTTGCCTCCCATGACAGCAACAAAGCTGGCTCTCAGCGCCACCTCTGTTTTT
>CAJEZV010000063.1 GCA_903995005.1 uncultured beta proteobacterium | reverse complement strand
GGGTAGCCGTATGGATGACCTCATTTATGAAGAATTCAAGGGCACGGGCAATATGGAAGTTCATCTTGAGCGTCGCCTAGCTGAGCGTCGCGTTTACCCATCGATTAACCTCAATAAGTCTGGTACTCGCCGTGAGGAGCTCTTGGTTAAAGCTGAGAACCTCCAGAAGATCTGGGTATTGCGTAAATTGCTGGCCGATATGGATGATATCGAGGCGATGAACTTCATCGTGGATAAACTCAAATCGACCAAAAACAACGGTGAATTCTTCGACCTGATGCGTCGCGGAGGCTAATTTAGGGTCCTGGGGGCTGTTTTAGCCACTTATAGACCCCAAAAGTGCGCTTTGTTATTGATTTCATGGCATAATTTCGCCTTTGTTACACCATTTACTGCTTTTAACTTGGGAAAGTATTTAGGTTAATTAACTTAAACGGCTACCCGCTCATAGGACTCAAAATGAAACCTGGCATTCACCCCGAATATCGTGAAATCGTCTTTGTAGACGTTTCCAATAACTTCAGCTTCAAGACTCGCTCCACTATGTCTACTAAAGAGACAATCAAGTGGGAGGATGGCAAGGAATATCCTTTGGCTAAGATCGAGACTTCATCTGAATCACACCCTTTCTACACTGGCACCCAGAAGATCATGGATACCGCTGGTCGTGTTGAGAAATTCCGTCAGAAATTCGGTACTAAAGCTGTTGCTAAAGCTACCGGTGATGGCGCTGCTAAAACAGCTGAGAAAAAAGCTGCTGCTGCAGAAGCTAAAGCTGCTGAAAAGCCAGCTAAGAAGAAGGCTTAAATCACTTCAATTCGCAGGGTATGTGAAATACCTGCCCTGCGAGATAATTAAGGCAGCGTTTGCTGCCTTTTTTATTTTTTGTTTTTGCTTAAATAGAGCTCATGGTCAAACTTACCGCCGCCGCTACTAAATCGATTCCGCGCATCATTATTTTTGCGCTGACATTAATTTATGGTTTTGCTGGCCTTTTCTTTCGGGATCCCTGGAAGAATGAAGATGCAATCGGCTTTGGCGGCATGTGGACTTTATTCCGCGGCAATTCCATAGATTGGATCGTTCCGCATATAGCGGGTCGCGACGTTTCTCTGGGTGCCCCACTTCCTTATTGGATTGGCGCCACCTTCATTGATTTATTTGGCTGGTTGATTGGTGCTGCCAATGCGGCGCGTCTTTACTCTGCTGTTTGCTTCTTCTCTGCTGCCTTAGCAATTTGGTATGCCACTTATCTTTTAGGTCGTCGTCGTGAAGTGCAGCCAATGGCACTTGCTGTTGGCGGCCAACCAGACCTAAAGAGTTATGGCATGACACTAGCGGATGGCGCACTACTCATCTTCTTAGCCTGTGTCGGTCTAGCACAACGCGCTCATGAAACCACGCCAATGATGGCGCAACTCATGGGCATTAGCATCGTGCTCTACGGAACAGTACGTGGCTTAGACAAGCCATGGCAAGGTGGCCTTTGGACTGGTCTTGGTATTGTGATTGTTGCTCTATCTAGCAATCTCGCCTTAAGCCTCATGGTAGTTAGCTCGACGATCATTGCCGTTCTCGCTAGTAACGCAAAGTTGCGTTTTCGCTGGACATTAACGAGTACTGTTTTAGGCTTAATTGGTTTCGCTATTTGGCCAATCATTTGGTATTTAGCTGATCTTCCAGTTCATTTGCGTCATATTGCTGAAGAAGGTTGGCGCAATGTTCCAGAAATGAGGGCGACCCCCTCTATCGAATCCTTGGGGTTCCTTAGCGTCAACTTCTGGGCTTATGCCTGGCCAGTATGGCCGCTCGCCATCATTTCGTTAGCGCACTGGGGTCGAGTCAAAGAGGCTGGCGCATGGCGTGCCCCCCATCTTTGCATTCCCCTGAGCTTATTTATTGGTAGCTTCATTTATGTACTGTTCCGCCTAGAGGCTAATGAACATGACCTGATGATTTTGATTCCAAGTCTCGCAATCATTGCTGCCTTTAGTCTGCCAGTTCTCAAGCGAGGCTTGATTAGCTTTATCGATTGGTTCGCAATGTTTAGTTTTACCCTCATTGCGATTGCTATTTGGATTGTTTGGCTGGCAAAGGTAACGGGCTTCCCAGAGTCTACTGCTGCCAATATCAGTAGATTGCTTCCTGGCTTTGAAAGACAATTTAATCTCATTGGCTTTGTTGTTGCAATCGCAATTACTGGAGTATGGCTTGCAGTAGTGCGTTGGAGAACTTCTCGTGCTCCCAAAGAAATCTGGCGCTGCCTGATTATTTCTGCATCTGGCACTACTTTAATGTGGGTGCTCTTGATGACGCTCTGGTTGCCAACCATTAACTACGCCAAGACCTATCGTCAAGTAGCTGCTCGATTAGCGCAAGTAGTTCCGGCTGGTGCTGGTTGCATTAACACCAGTAATATCGGTGATTCTCAGCTTGCCTCTTTTAGTTACTTCACTAAACTTCCTCTCCGCGATGACTCCAATTGTCCTTGGATGCTCACTCATAACCAATCTGAAGCTAAAGCCTACGCAAAGCTCAACAAGAAGAAACTACATTTACTTTGGGAAGACCGCCGTGCCGCCGACCGCGATGAACGATTACGTCTTTACGAAGTGATCCCGGAATAAACAGTGCTGCACTTCAAACTATCGCGACTTCGCGAGGATGTTCCTGCTCTACTCAAACTCGCTGGCCCTCTTTTGATTGGTCAGTTAGCGGTGATTGCCTTTGGCGTTCTCGATACCGCCATGACTGCTCGCTACTCTGCCGAAGACTTGGCTGCCTTAGCAATGGCTTCAGCAATCTTTATTAGCGTTTATGTTGGCCTCACTGGTGTAGTGTCTGCTCTTGCGCCAATCGCTGGGCAGCTCTTTGGCGCTAAGCGGCATTCCGAAATCGGCGAAGAAGTCAGGCAAGCTACCTGGCTCGCGCTAGGACTGACTGTTCTTGGCTGTTTGATTTTGACCAATGCTGATCATGTGCTTGAGATTTCTCATCTGAGTCCAGATATAGAAGACAAAGCCAAGTTGTATCTCAATATTCTGGCGATTGGATTGCCCGCCAGCATGGTAATGCGCGTCTTGATGGCCTTACACAATGCCGTTTCTCGCCCTGCCGTTATTACCGTCATTCAACTTATTGGTCTCGCACTAAAGCTACCTCTGAACTTGCTCTTTATTTACGGCGGCTTCGGCATTGAAGGTATGGGTGGGCCTGGCTGCGCAGTCGCTACTGTGATCATCAACTGGACTTGGATGTCATTAACCCTAGGCTTCGTTCTATTGGATCGTTTCTATAGACCCTTTATGATCTTTGCGCGCTTTAGCCCTCCTGACTGGCATCGTATTTGGGTATTGCTAAAACTAGGGGCTCCTATTGGCTTTAGCTATTTGATTGAGGTTACTTCCTTTACCTTCATGTCCTTGTTTATTGCACGCTTAGGAACAACCGCATTAGCTGGGCATCAGATTGTGGCCAATATGGGAACTGTTATTTATATGGTCCCACTCTCACTCTCCATTGCAACTATGACATTGGTATCGCAATCGATTGGTGCAAATAAACCAGAACGTGCTGAGGAGATTGGCTGGTCTTCAGTCTTCTTTACAACCGCTACTTGTATCACGATTGGTATAGCGGTGTGGCTTTTCAGAATGCAGCTATTAGATCTCTATGATCCACCAGCTGAAGTAAAAGCATTTTCAGTTCCACTCTTTTTATTTATTGCTTTTTATCAAGTATTTGATGCCCTGCAAGTCGCTGCTGCATTTATTCTGCGCGCATATCGAATCGCGTTCTGGCCCATGGTCATTTATGCAGGATCACTTTGGGGCGTCGGCCTTGGCGGTGGCTACCTCATGGGATTCAATGTTTTTGGAAACGTGCCCACCTTCTTGCAAGGTGCGAATGGCTTTTGGGCTGGCAATAGCTTAAGTCTTGCATTGGCCGCCTGCTTTTTACTCTATCTTTTTAGAAGAACAGCGGAGCGCTATGAAAGAACGCATCCGCCGCTTCAGGTGTAGCATCTTTCTGCTTACTTATAAACCTTTAAAGTAGAAACATCATCATCCAGACGGCGCTTAAGATTGCGCTCATACCCAGCAGATCCTGGGTTATTGGTAATGAAATTCTGAGCGGCTAAGTTCTTGCGGACATCTTCCGCTAAATCTAAAGAGGCAAGCTTCATCAACTTTGCCGTACTTGGTTTATAGCCAGTATTTTTGCCATCAATTTGGACATCCTTGCCTTCGCCAGAAGCGATGAATGAGGCAACGATTTGGGCTGTCTTAGTGTCAACAATATTAAAGTCTATCGTTACCTCAAGAGTCATCTGATGAGAAGTCGATTTAGTTCCAGGAATATCTGCCACATTATCCGTATTGGAGACTTCAGCTAAAACACCATACAGAACATAATCAGCGTCACCAAAATCCCCTGCCTTAATGCGCTTGACGATATCAAAGTACTCATCGCCCTGGTTAGGCATAGCTACTGTTGATTTAGCTTGTACTACTTTGTAGCCTGATTGAATTAGTAAGCCACGAATAGGATTCGCTAAGTAACGTAACTCGCCATACTCCATCTTGCTCTCATAACCTGACTTCTTAGAACTCTGCGTTTCGGCATTAGAGCTATTACTCGAAGCCTGAGGGTCTATAGGAGTGACCACTGGAGCGGTGGACTTGGGATCCGATAAATCAGTGAACTTGACTGGAAATGCAGATGAGTTTGGGCCGCCAGTCAGAGCAGAAGCATCCGCCTTATCGGCATCTACCTCAATTGTTCTAGGCGCAATAGTTGAGGTAACGTTGTTATTAGTTTTTTGACGGGTCTCTTCAATGAAGACTAAGTTCTTGCCTTCTTTCTTGAAGTAGATATCGGTTACTGCAATTGATTTAGATTCCGTCTTCAGGGCCTGCGCATTAATCACTGGGTTCTTAGGAGGATCAGCTGCTACCCTTCCAGTAATGGCCTGCTCTGGTACGACTGCAGGAGGCTTAGAAGCACAGCCAGTCAATAAGACTAGGCCCACTCCCGCAAAAAATAGAAATGATTTTTTCAGCAATGGCATTAATTAAATTCCTTGATTAGCGGGTGGCAGTCTTGCGAATCTCTTTTTCATCAGCCCACTCGAGCAAGCCTGATTCGTTATTGATGAGATTTAAGTTAAAGACGTAGTAGACATCTTTCACGTCTTTAGTACTCTTCACGATAGAGGCAATTGAACCTTCAATACGATATTGGGCGCCCTGCATATTGCCAGTTTTAGCAATCGTGCTGTTCTTGTAGAGGCCTGATTGATTTTGGCGCTTTAACTCATCGGTTTGGTTTTGCATTTCGGTAACGCTTACGGCAAAACGCACTTGACCGCTCTTCATGAGTTGCGTACGGATCTTATCGGTAATCACACGCGTATCGATGTATTCAGAGGTCTTGTTCTTGACGTCTGCCAAAGTCACAATCGGCGCATCCTTGCTTCCAGAAATGGCTTTTGATTGTAAAAGTGATCTCGTCATTGCTTCAGCAATGATTTGTAAGTCGGTTGAACCGTAATTAGCATTGACAGTCTCAACCGCTTTAGCATCGCCATAACGAACTTGTGGCCCAGAGCAAGCTGCTAACAAAACGGCAGAGAGTGCCAATACAGATAAATGGATAGTTTTAGTATGGATTTTCATGATCATTTTTTAATTAAAGAGGTTTACTCTAAAGTTTATTTGTACTGATTTAACTCAAAACGAAAATCGTTAGCGTCTGGTGTGGGCGCGATCCCCGTAATAATAGTCGACTGACCTTTACCAATGGTTACTGGCTTCCAGGCTTCTTCATCGCTTACAGCCATACCATTCTTGCCAAGCCATTTAAAACGATACGCAACTAAATTGGACTTACTATCATTCTGAATAGTTACCTGCGCTGTTAAAACACCATTGCGCATTAAGCTACGCATATCCGTAATCTGAATACTGTCAGTATCACCCATGCGCACTGTCATATCCTTCATCGAGGGGGTTGAGCTACAGGCAGCTAATGCAATAGCTGCCAATAGAATCACAAGGTATTTTTTCATTCTCGGTCTTTCTTAATTAAAAAGCTGCTGAAGGCTGTTGAGTAAATTGGGTGGCTCATAGGGCTTCAACCCATCCATATTACCGCTTGCAGGCTTGGGTGGTGGGTTTACGGCTGGGACTGTGGCGCCAGATTCAAGTTCTACGGGCGCTGAAACCGCAGGGGCACTCAGAGTTGCTTCCTCTGGTTTTGGGCCCATGAAACCACTGAATAACTTCTTAAATCCGTCTAAGCCCCCCTCTTTGGGCTTGACCTCGTCTGAGGATGTCTTGGGAACAGTTGTAATGGGGTTGGCAATGGTTTGTGGTGCAACTACTTGTGGTGGAAGAGGAAGCGCTGCTGGATCATTTGATGTGAGAACGGTTGCCTTATTTCTAAACATACGGATATAAATCACGTTGTAACCACCGACCAGATTCACTGTTTGACTTTGTATTACCCCCGATGGCAATGCAAATTTAAGAACAGTTGCTCCAATCGGCAATCCCATTCTAGCCATGTAAGTTTGTGCTGGCAATGTTGACCAATGGCGTACGTCCGTCACATTAATTGCCTGTAGGCCATAACCAGTAAGCATTCCTGCTATAGCGCCAATAATTGCCGCATTACTATTCTGATTGTTTTGATTATTTTTTCTAGCCGCCTGTTGCGCAGCTTGGTCTGCCGCATATTGAGCCGCTAAGGATACAAGAGCGCGCGAGGTGGCCCTCAGAACGTAAGCTGGCATCTCATCTTGAAGATTTTTCCTAGCCATAGCATCGATATTGGCCACCAACTCTGGATTAGCCACTCGATCACCGAGTTGAATATAGTTTGGTGCAAAACGATCGCTTGATTTTTCGATCACAGGAAAAGTTAGGGTCACTAATTTTGAATTTCCACCAAAAGTCACTGACTGGCTAATCTGATGGGGACTAATTTTAGGCATATACCCTGTATCAATCATGATCAGAGTATCTGCAAAACTCTTTTTAGCTTGATTGGCAATATTGGAGTCCAACTTAGCAATACTGGTCTTGAAAAAGTTGACTGAGGGTCGCAGTTCAATTGCTAGGCGATAGCCGGGGGCGGCTAAGCTAGCCTCACCCTGGGATTCATGGATAAAGCCAGATAAATAATAGGCCGCAGGACTTTGATAAGCATTCTTCAGACTACGAGTCTCTTCATCATCCAAGAGATTGATGGGATATCCGCCAATATCCTGAATACGACTAGTAGCGCCCTTAGTATTCTGATTATTTTGTTGCTGTTGCTCTACTTTCGATACTACCGTGACCTTACTTTGAACCAGTTCCTCGATCACCTTTTCTCGTTGTGCCATTTTTTTAGCCTCAACCATGGCATCGTTCCAGCGACCCTGTGACAAATGATTCAGTGCAATCGTCTGACTTAATAAACTCACCTCATATGGCTTGGGGTCGTAATTACTACTCAAGCCCTCGGATAAGATGTATGAACTCATGCCTGTAAAAGAGCGCTTGAGCTTGTCGCTAGTTGCAATCTCCCATTGCTCAACCAATTGATCTGCAACTAATAGGTTTTGCGTGCTATTGGGAATTTGCTTTGCGCCCTGCAGTCTTTGTACGCCACCTAGCTCTAGGTAATACAGGGTATTTTTATCCTTAAAGACGCTTTGAATATTGGCAGCAGCACTTTGCATGTCGCCATTCTTAAATTGATCCCTTGACTCATTCATCTTGATTTGCTGAGTCTGAGTTGCACATCCAATCAACAGGCAAGCGCCAATCATGGATATTGCTGCTCCGAATTTAGAAAAGTCTAATGCTGAAAATTTAGGCAAATTGGGTCGATTAGAAAGGGTCTGATGAATAAGTTTTCAATCGAATATCTTGAATTTGTAGCGCCTGATCTTTGTCCTACCAATATAACGCCCTAAAGAGACATAAGCTGACAAGAAAAGAGGATTTTAGGGCTCCACTTTGGCGCCAGACTGCTGAACCACTCTACTCCACTTTCGCGATTCTGCTGCGATCAATTTGGAGAGGTCCTCAGGACTGCCAGGAGCAGGATCCAAGCCGCCTGACAGGAGTCTATTTTTGACATCTGGATTTTGTAGAGCTTGTTTAGTTAACTGATTAAGACGCTTTTGAATAGATGGGGGCAAATTTGCTGGGGCCATCAAGGAGAACCATGAAATCGCCTCAAATCCAGGCAACCCCTGCTCAGCTAGCGTCGGAATCTCTGGTGCAGCAGGCGAACGCTTTAAGGCTGTCACCCCTAGAGCCTGTACCTCCCCTGCCTTAATCAAAGGTAGTGATGAAGATAAGTTATCAAATAGCATTGATATACGCCCACTCACTAAATCTGGCAATGATTGTGCGCGCCCCTTGTACGGAATATGGCGAATATCAATTCCTGCCATTTCTTTAAACAACTCACCAGACATATGCAAAGAGGTACCAACACCAGAAGATCCAAAAGTTAATTGATTTGGCTTAGCCTTTGCAAGGGCGAT
>CAJEZV010000062.1 GCA_903995005.1 uncultured beta proteobacterium | reverse complement strand
ACAATCAGGACACTCCGCAGTAGATGGCACTCTTAGTACTCTAAAGCCTTAAGCATTAAGAGCAGTACTTACCTTCTAGAGTAGCCACATCAGTTGATTTGTCATCAATCATCTGATTTAAAGCTCTTTGAGCGATCTCACGATTCTCTGGAGTTTTGAGATGGGTATTAATCAGGCTAGATACATCCTTTCTAATGGATGTATTGCCATAGCGCAGGCCTTTTAATGTTGATACAGCTTCAGCCGAAATTTGGCATTGTTGACTAACCAATGCAGATGAGTCTGAGGGTTTGGTATTGGCGTAGGCAAATGCGGCTACAGAAATTGATACGGCGGCTAATAGAGTCTTTTTCATCTTAGTTCCTTATTTTGTGACCACAGGTTGGGCAGCACCCCAAATCTTTTGCTTTCGACTTTCTGAGAGCGGCATACACACTGGATTCTGAAATCTCCAACTTTCTCGCTGCCTGAGCGGCAGTTAAGCCCTTCCCTACCCACTCCAAGGCTTGATGTGTTTTTGGTACTTGTCTCTTCATTTCATCTCCCAGTAAACGTACTATACCACTGAAGTTGTGAAGTTGTGAAGTTTATTTATATAGGAGAAACCCTAGATAGGCATAAAAATCAAAAATTAGGGATTGGAAGAAATGGAGAAAAGAAAAAAGCCGCCCGGAGGCGGCTTTTGCAAAGCAGTTGAAACTGAATTATGCAGCTAATTTAGCAGCAGATTTCTTTGATGGTTTTACAGCATATTGGCCTTGAATATTTGCCAATGCAGCGTCAACACTCTTCTCAAAGTTTGCGAAAGCATCAGTAGCTGTAGCGCGAACTTGGTCAAACTGTTGGAGTGAAGCATCAAATGCTGTTTGGAAAGCAGATACAAAAGCTTCAGCGCCAGCAGGTGCAGTTTTAGTGGCTTCTTTAACGAACTTAACTAAATCAGCGCGTGCATCATCGATTGAAGCATCAACTACTTGAGCAACTTCTTTATTGCCATTGCGAACAACTTGGTTCACTTTAGCTTGGTAAGCAGCAGCGTACTTAGCAGCTTCTTGAGCAGCTTCTGGCTGAGCCAACTTAGCCAATTGCTGTGGATCTTTGATAGCCAACAATTGTGAGCTTGTATCTTGTGCAGCAGCCAATGCATCTTTAGCAGCAGCTTGGTTGATTTCTGCTAATTCTTGAGCACTTTCAACAGCTACTTGAGCCAAATGTTTAGCATTTTCAACAGCTTTAGCTTGAGCTTGGGCGATCTGATCGTTTAATTGAGTTTGGAACATGACTTCTCCTAATTTGGTTGGTTTATTTATTGCGATGCACCATTGTATACATATTAATGCTGTGCTGCAACATTTAGTTGCAAAATTACCAAATATTATTACTTTTCAAAGTAATTTAGATAACAAAAAACCCAGTAACTCATTGAATTTACTGGGTTTATTTGAAAATACTGGCGGAGACGAGAACTTATCCTGGCAATGTACGGCTTTGGACGCCAATAGCTTGTCCTAGATACCTATGGAATCGCTAACTGGTTGATCTAAATACATAAATATTCATAACTTAAGTCATGAATTCGTGAAAAGAGTCTGAAGTCATACATTGAAGTCTAAGGTGATCTACCCCATTCCAAGGGCGGATTTTGGTAACAAACTTTGGTAACCAATGGTGACAATATGACAATTAAGCTCGACTACCAGACAGTCAAAAATCTCAAGACCCCAGGGCGCTATACGGACGTACTAGTAAAGGGACTCCATATTTGGGTAAAACCAAACGGCACGAAATATGCGATCTTTAGATACAACTTTAATAATAAGCAGCACAACATGAGCCTAGGCTCCTTCCCTTCGCTATCCATAGCAGATGCAAGGATTAAGGCTCAACAGTACCGCGATCAGATAGACAGTGGCATCAATCCGATGGATATTAAAAACGATGCTAAGAAGCAGTCTGAGCAGCTTCAGGCCAAAAAACTAACCTTCAGAGAATTTGCTGCTGAGTGCATCAAAACAAAGCGTGCAGAATGGACGAACCAAAAGCATGGAGACCAATGGGAATACACGCTGGAGGCATTTGCCTACCCTATTATTGGAGATAAGCATCTTGATGAAATAACCATGGAAGATGTACTTGAAATTCTTACGCCAATATGGACAACAAAGACTGAGACGGCATCTAGGCTGAGGGGTCGGCTTGAGTGGGTTTTAGCCGCTGCAACAACCCGTAAACTTCGGTATGGAATCAACCCTGCTCAATGGAAAAACTACCTTCAGACTATTTTGCCTGCGCCCAATAAGGTTAAAAAGGTTGTCCACCACAAAGCGCTACACTACCGCCAAGTACCTGAGCTAATAGCAAACCTCCGCGAAATGACCACAATGGCCTCGCTAGCCCTAGAATTCACAATACTCAACGCATCCAGGACTGGCGAGGTAATTGAAGGCCTGAGGACAGAAGTAATAGGCGACATATGGACTATCCCAGCCTCAAGAATGAAAGCTCGCAAGGAGCATCGTGTCCCGCTGTGCCAAAGATCGCTCGACATATTAGCAATCGCAAGAGCAATGGATGGTGAAAGTAGGCATCTATTCTCAGTTAAAGGGAAAAAGCTTACCAACATGGCAATGCCGATGATGCTTCGTCGCGCAAAAGTTGACGCAACGGTACATGGCTTCAGGTCCTCGTTCAGGGATTGGGTATCCGAGGAAACAAATCACCCTTCCGAAGTGGCTGAAATGGCCCTGGCCCACACAATAACCAATACCGTAGAAAGAGCGTATCGACGAAAAGATCTTCTTGAAAAACGACGTGTTCTGCTCTTAGACTGGGAAGCATATTGTTCTATTCCAGTCCAGAGTAATGTTGTTGAGCTACAAGCTGCCTAGGAAATCAAATGACAAAATTACTGCATCCATTGCCATCATCACACACCATCCTCGCACGCGCTACCGCCTCCATTGAGGCGCAGTATTTAGCTATCAGCTCAATTGATGTAGATAAATATCCAGACTTAATTAAATATAGGCAAGACACCCTTAAATACCTTGATTTTGAGTTTGAGGCGATAAATGCTGAAATTGAGTTCATCAACCAACAGACAAACAAATCGTTTAAGTTCAAAGCGGGTGGCGAGAAGCGATCTTATCCATCTTATGTAACCGCACTAGAAAAATGCACCGAGTTACTTATTCATATGGAACATTGGGCTATCTGGCATAAACTAAAAATGGTTATACGCAGATCTGATGGAATCAACAAAAAGAATCGAGATAACAACGTAATTTATAAAAATGAAGTACGCATCTTAGAAGCAACTCTTGGGCGAAAACTAAAGGGGACTGATTACCCAAAGTGGAGGGACCAGCTTCTCAAAAATAATCCCAAACAAATGGTGTCAAAAAAAACGCGCAAGGATCCCAAGGATGGGGTTCCAATTAATCCGGATCCAAACGCGGAAAAGGAGACAATAAACGATCAATGGAGAGAGTCAACCCTTAGAAAAAAATTCAAGGAATTTACTGGTTGCGATCCTAAAACAAAAAAAACTTTCACAACTTAAGTCATGAATCGACTGCCTATCGATTAATTGAAAAAATTCATTTGTGTTTAAACATTATGAAAGGAACACAAATGAAACGCTTTGTACAATTGCTTCGGATAGCCGAGGTATCAAAAAAGACAACACTTGCTAAAAGCACAATTTGGCTAAAAGTAGCCAGACAAGAGTTCGTATCTCCTGCGAGGATTGGCGGCATTTGCGTGTGGAAGGAATCGGACGTAGATGATTGGATCGAGAGCCACTTCCAAGCAGAGAAAGGGGTTGCAGCATGAGAACCCTTCAACAATCTACACTCATCACACCCGCAGAGCCCATTGAGCTAGTCGCAATTGAGTATTGGCAGGACAAAGGGACTGACCCCAGCGTATGCAAAATGATTCAGCCAATTCCAGTCGTCGCTATAAAGATAAATACTTACGAGCAAAGCTATCGCAACTCCGATGGCGTCGATCTAATAACTGAGACCAAATACATATCACCAAAGGGCGAGGTTGATCTTGATGAATTCACAATGCTTCAACCCGTAAGATCCGACAACACTCTTGCATGTCTGTCCGTAATTGCACTTCGCACAAAGAACTCCACTCAGGTTTGCTTACTGGAACCGCCAAGCGGCAAGAATTGGCTGAATTGCAGCTCACTTTCTATAGATCCAAATTTGTACACAACCTATTCATCTGGAGAATCGCACCCTGTATCAGTCGAACTAGATCAATTGCTGAAAGATATTGGGTCTACTTTCCATACGATCACGGACTTTAATACTGGCGATCAAGGGTCAAGCTCATGAATATGCCTGCCGATACCCCTACCCTGTCTATGCAAATTGCTGAACTCGTTCCAGCGGGTCAGCTAACAGTAGCAACAATCGACCCTTTGGCTAAGCAAAGCTCGGTACCGTGCAAGACATTTGTGATGCCTCAGCAGGCAGCCCAGGCGGAAGCCTGGGTTTCCGAAGCTAATGCCCAGAGGCGGAACTGCTATTTCCACACCAACGTAAGTGACACCAAAGATAAACGACTATCTAAGCATGATGTGAAATCTGCGCGCTTTGTCTGGGCGGACATTGACCCTGATATACGGGGGCATGGATCTTATGAACAAGCCAAGCTTCATCTAAAGACACTAGTCCCCAGCTTGAGCAAACATGCCTCACTAATCATTGACTCTGGGAATGGATTGCAGGTTTTATATCGCATAGCGCCTCAAGTCGATATCACTGACCAAGGTTCCAAGGAACAGTATGAAATCCTTAATAGGGCCATTGCCAAACATTGGCATGCTGATTCAACACAGGACTGTAGCCGTATTCTTAGACTACCTGGAACGGTTAACCACCCTAGTCCAGCAAAGATCTCTAAGGGCTATCCTGAAACGCCAACATTCGCAAAGATTGTTTATTGCTCACCAGCTGAATACACCCTGGAATCAATTCAAGTAGTACTGCAAATTTCAGCGGATGAACTGGAACAGGCAAGGATTGAGTACCATCCAAAATCACACGGCACAAAGTCAAACCAGGCTATTGCGAAGATTGAAATTACCGACCAGTTGCGGAGCCGATTTGAACTTTTCCTAGAGACCAACCCCAGTGCCAAGGCGCGTTACCTTGGCAGCACTAATGGACTTGTTGATAAGTCAGGCTCAGCGATGGATATGGGTATGGCAACCTCAATGATTCGCGGGGGGTTCAATATGGATCAAATCAGAGCGCTGCTAACAGACTGGGATTTTGGATCTAAGAATAATGACCGAACCCAAGACCGTTATTGGGCAAACATCCGTCAGAACTCCTATGCCAGAGACGAAGAAATCACTCAGGAAAAAATCGACGCATTTTGGTCGCAGATCAAAGGCACTCCGCTACAGACTGTAGGCATAGAAAATACATGGGTAATCGAAGAAGAGACCACTACCCCACCCGATGCGATTGACATTGTTAATCAAGACTACGCTTGGGATAACTTTACACGGGAAATTTACGACATTAAAAACGGCTTGTATGTTCCAGCGCCGAAGTTTTTTATGCACTACGACAACGTTTCCTACAAACCTAGCGAGGATGCTAAAGCGACTACGTTAGGCAGGGGCTGGCTTAAAAGCCCAAAGAGAAGGAGCGTTACTCGACTTATTCTTGCTCCAGGCAAGCCACCCACCCTAAAAGACGGTTCACTTAATACTTGGCGCGGTTTTACCATTGAACCAAGTCCAGGTGACGTAAGCCCCTTTCTGGAGCTCATTCAATTCGTATTACCAAATACTCAAGAACGTAATTACTGTGTAAAGTGGTTAGCTAAGATGATTCAAGAGCCGGGAACTAAGTTCCTCGTCTCCCTCGTTGTTTGGTCAATTGAGGAAGGGGTCGGCAAAGGATTACTATTTGAGACTATTGGAAGCCTCTTCAATGCAAGGCATTTTAAAGTTGTTGGCAACGAGGTATTTAGCGATCAATTTACTGAGTGGCAGTCCCAAAAGGTCTTTGTAATCGCCGATGAAGTATCAAGCGCCGATAAACGCAGTACTGCAGACCGTATTAAAGGATGGATTACCGCCACCGAAAACAATATCAACGTCAAAAACACGTCTAAGTTTTCGGAGCCCAATCTTATTAAGTATGTATTTTTGAGTAACCATCCCGATGCCGTTTACCTGAACAATAAAGACAGACGGTTTTTTGTCGCTGAAGGGCCAGATAAGAAGCTACCAGACGAAATTCGCAATAGGTTTATTGATTGGATCAAGGCTGGGGGGAGGTCAGCCCTCATGAACTATCTACTGCGTCTTGATACCAGTTCATTTGACCCCACAGCCCCAGCACCAATGAGCCAATCCAAGATGAGCATGCTCGATAGCAACAAATCAGACCTCGAGCAATGGGTTGAAAACGCTCTTCTTAAGGCGCAGGCCAAAAAACATGACCTTATCAGTACCGAGAGCCTGGCTACACACTACAACTGCGGGTCTAGACCTTCTAAATGCTCCGGCAAAACGGTGGCAACGATACTTAAACGCCTGGGATACAAAAAGCTTACTAAAAAAGCAAAGTTTGACAATGGATCGCGCAAAGGATTATTCGCCACTGCTGAAAGCTTTAATACATACAGCTTTATGAGCGAGACTGAGATCGCTCGCCACTATAAAGAAACAATTTTTTAATCATGTGTGTGAGCATATTTCCAGTTAATCCAAAGACTTACCGAGATTCGCACGGATCACACACACAAAATGCAAATCCTATAGGTTACGTTTCGGTTCCAGTACACCTATGGTTCATTTTTATTAATTATTTATATATAAATAAAGTGTGCGATGTGTGTGATGTCCCCCATAGCCCCATGCGCAAAGGATCACGCTCACACAGTATCGCGGTCTTCATCGTGCGTTACGCGTGCACTTGGGTGAAACCTACACTTCCTTTGCATGAGGTTGAGCGCTTATTAATTCTGAGCCTCCCTTTGCGGGGGTTATTACAGTGTAAATATCTGTCAAATACTAGACATGCCACTTCCATCTTTTAAATATTCTAAGCGCCCTCTTTGCGGCGCCAAGTGCAAAAGAACTGGATTGCCTTGTTTAAATATGCCCGTGCGGAGCAGCAAAGCTAATCGGTGTCGCCTACACGGCGGAATCGTTAAGCCGAGGAAAATTTTACGAGGCGCGGATCATCCACAATATAGAAATAAGGGCGAGTCCAGGCAAGAACGCGAAGAACGAAGTAAGCGTAGCGCCACCCTACTTTACTTAAGAGATATTGGTGACCATGTAAATCTATTTAATGGAGCCAAAACTCGAGGCCGCCGCCCAAAATCCTACCTCCGACTTAACCTCTCCGATGAGGCTCAACTCGTAATTGCCATTATCAAAACCCTAGAAGACTAGACAAGATTTGTAAAAATTGCCAATCGTTTGAGCGGATTAATGTGTAAGGGTGACCTAGATGGGACCCATTTCAAAAATGGGGGGCACCCGGTGGGTGGGTGTCGGTTTCCAGAAAAAGCGTATGGAGTACCCCGCCTGAAAATTCAAGATCTCTAGAAAAACTGAATGCGCGCCACCAAAAACTAACCGCAGCTTGGTAATAATCTTTGGTAACTTTACATTTACCCAGCTTAGATGCTTATAGATCATGGGCTGCTTGCGGACAGTACCTCCGCGACGGAGAAATAACTAACGGGACTGCATACAAAGCTTGAAATCATCAGACCCAGCTATTAAACCCAATCGGAGACATTTTTTCATTTCCGGGGATGTTGATGGTGGACTAGTTGACTGATTAACTAGCTGGGGAGGAGGTCTATTCTTAATCACGCCAGAATTCGAGACTTCTGAAAATAACCCCTCAACCCATACTCCCTCTCGCTTTGGCCTACCATCAGCAAAAATATATGTGCCACGTCCATTGAATCTGCCACCCCTATGATAGCCAATGTACTTGTCTCCATTTGTGTAGACGTGCATTCCATAGCCCGTTATTTCACCATTAGTAAATTCACCATAATAGGTGGCATAACCGTAAAAGACTTGTGTGCCTATGCAACCATTCCATTTTGACTGATCAGATCCAACACATGAGGGCACAGGAGTATTTGCGTAAACAATGTTAACAACTGCCCATGAGAATAGAAATATAAAAGATTTATAAAAAAACATTTTTAATAAATTAGTTATTTAGAGCCTGCAATTTGGGCCTTTAATATCTCAAGAAGCAATTGTTGAGAGTCTTTTTTAATAGTTGCATCAGTTGATTGAGATGCTAATTCGCCCCATATTTTTGCCTGCTCTAAAGTGGGGCTCTCTGAAAAGCACGGGGATTTAACGTATGCTTTTTGAGCAATAAAATATCGAGCTGAGCTAACTCCTGCAGATGCAGACTCCTTAATCCAGCGACATGATTCTGCCAAGTTCAACATACCAGTCCACTCATCACCATAAGCCAAACCCAAAAATAACTGTGCAAATGGATCACCTCCCTCAGAAAGAAGTTTTAAAGAAGGGAGTG
>CAJEZV010000061.1 GCA_903995005.1 uncultured beta proteobacterium | reverse complement strand
GATCGCGAATTTGGCCCCCCCAGCGCTCGATTGGGAATCGGCTCGCACCCTGATTCAAGAAACCGTTATTAATCATGGGGAAGTTGCCCTAGTCTTCGGACCCGAGAGAACTGGTCTTGATAATGAACATCTAGCCTTATGCACCCATAGGGTTTGGCTAGAGGCCAATCCAGACTACCCATCTCTGAATTTAGCCCAAGCCCTAATGGTCTGCGCTTACACGCTTAGAGAGCGCTTGATTGAGGCTGACGATCCAGCAATGCTGGCAAATCGAGAAGAATTGGCTGAATTGGCTGATCCAGCTGCAGTTGCAGCTATGCTCGATCATTGGCGCGAAGGCTTAGAGGCTATTGGCTATCTAGACACCAGTAACCCCAAAAAGCTCATGCCCCGGCTACAAGCATTATTTGCGCGAAGCAGGCTGCATAAAGAAGAAATTGATCTCTTACGTGGCATCGCCAAACAGATGCTCCTGAGAAAATAAGCACATCCCGTTAAAATCAATCTATGTTTAATTCACTATTTGACCAAATCGACTCCATTATTGCCAGGGACCCAGCCGCAAGAAATCGCCTTGAGGTCATTACTTGCTACCAAGGTCTGCATGCGGTTTTCTTCCACCGCATCTCTCATTTTTTATGGAATATTGGTCTCAAGTGGATTGCACGCGTCTTATCAATGATTTCACGGTTTATTACCGGTATTGAAATCCATCCAGGGGCAAAGATTGGTCGAAGAGTATTTCTGGATCACGGCCTTGGCATAGTCATTGGTGAGACTACCGAAATCGGCGATGACTGCACGATCTATCAAGGCGTGACCTTGGGCGGCACCTCCCTTTACAAAGGCGTTAAGCGTCATCCAACTCTAGGTAAGGGTGTAGTTGTGAGTGCGGGCGCAAAAGTACTTGGTGGCTTTACCGTTGGTGATGGTGCACGGGTTGGATCAAACGCAGTTGTCTTAAAAGAAATCCCTGCTGGTGCTACTGCCGTAGGAATACCTGCGCGTATTTTGCATCCAGATCTACCGCAAAGCCCGGATAGCAAAACAAAAGAATATTTCTCTGCTTATGGCGTTACACCAAATGTGGACGATCCAGTCTCAATGGCACTCAAGGGATTAATTGATGCAACCATTGAACAGGAAGCCAAAATTGCCGCACTAGAAAAGGCATTGGCCAAGTTGAGCAATACTCCTTCAGATGCCTCTGGTACAAGCGATACCAAGCGCGACCTCGATGCCATTAAAGAATGGCTTAAAGAGTAATTCGGAGTTTATTTAGTGCAGTGTGCGTGGGTTTGGAGTGCTTGATCCTAATGCAGTGCCCGGAAACTCATCCTCATCGGCATCATCTGCATCGTCGTTTGGCATACCAAAAGTGAAGCCCTCACCACCTTCTGGAAGACGATTTTGGATTTCATTTTCGGTGGCCGCACGGACATCTTCAACTTGTACCCAAAAACGCAATGCCATTCCTGCTAAGGGATGGTTGCCATCTAGCACTACTTGATTGTCTGCAACATCAGTAACTGTGTAAATCAGCGGCTCATCATCAGCATCTGACTCTTCTACTGAATCTGATTCTTCATCTGCATCCGGTATGCCCTCAAATTGCATACCCACTTCGAGTGGCTCTGGGAAACGGGTGCGTGGTTCGATCTTCAGAAGTTCTGGATCATACTCACCAAAAGCCTCATTAGGCTCAAGTTGAATAGTGGCCTCATACCCAATATCTTGACCATCCAAAAGCGTTTCTATTTTCGGAAAAGTCCCCTCATATCCACCGTGCAGGTATACCATCGGAGAATCTGGTTCTTCAATGACATTATTTTGCGCATCGGTTAACTTATAGCGAAGGGATACGATAGTATTTTTTTCAATCTTCATGCGAAATCTGTCAAACATTCGTTTTTAATGAGTTTTTACTAAGCTTTTACTTTATGACTTCATTTTACTTGAGCAACCCCTATCAGCCCCCTCGGGCACCTCAAAACCTACCTCTCAATGAGCCTTGGGCATTATTTGGGGGCATTAGCCCTGATTTGTTCATGAAGCATTATTGGCATAAAAAACCTTTATTAGTCCGCAAAGCCATACCCGCATTTGCCTTAGCCGCTCAAAGTGATGAGAATCTTGAGAGCCCCATTTCAGCAGATGAACTAGTTAAACTTGCTTGCCAAGACAATATTGAATCTCGCCTCGTAAAAGCTGGTCCGTGGAGTCTGAGCTCTGGTCCATTTACGAAAAAATCTATCCCCTCATTCGATAAATCTCATTGGACGCTTCTGCTGCAAGGTATGGAAGCTCATCACCCTGCCGCCGCAAAAATTCTCTCCTGGTTTCGGTTTATCCCAGATGCACGTCTTGACGATTTAATGATTAGCATTGCTGGAGTTGGCGGTGGTGTCGGACCCCATTTTGACTCTTACGACGTTTTTTTAATTCAGATGTCCGGCAGAAGACAGTGGAAAATATCAGAACAAAAAGATTTAAGCCTAAACCCTAAGCTACCACTCAAAATTTTGCAGCGCTTTAAAGCCGAGCAAAACTGGGTTCTAGAGCCAGGTGACATGCTTTATCTACCACCTCATATTGCCCACGATGGTGTTGCGCTCGATGCAGGCTGTCAAACTTGGTCCGTTGGCTTTCGCTCTCCCAGCTTTAAAGAATTACTGCAAGAGGGACTATGGCGCATTGCTGAATCTCTAGAAAATATTCCCGAGCTTGAGCAGAAATTTACTGACCCAATGCAAAGAGCAACTGCTAGTGCAGAGCAACTGCCAGCAGAACTGATTAAGCAAATTGAAGTAAAACTTCGTCAGCTGAAGTTAGGTCAAGTGGAAAATTTTTTACCCGGCATTACTGCCTACCTATCAGAACCAAAACAGCAGGCCTATTTTAATGGCCCAAGCAAGCCACTAAGCGCTGGGCAGTTCTCCAAAAATCTTGGCTTGAAGAAGCTCATCCCCCACGCTCAAACTCGCATTCTGAGTCTTGGTAACGAGGTTTTTTGTAACGGTGAGAATATGAATCAAGGTCAGACAAAAGAGATTGCCAAAGCCTGGCAATCTCTATCGGCCAAAAAAGCACTTTCACCGAGAGAAATCCAGGGGGCAGCAAAGTCTAACCTCTATGAGGCCTACATTGCTGGATGGCTTGTTTTTGAGAGTTAGAAGCAAGGGTGGATATAATTGATACTGGAAATCCCCTAAGGGCAATCCCTAGGATTTTTCAGCACTATTATCGGTAATTGTTGTTACATTTTTTAAGAGGAAATTACAAATGAAGAAATCACTCGTATTCGCAGCAATGTTAGCTATCGCCTTGGCTGCTTGCGGCAAAAAAGAAGAAGCAAAACCTGCTGAAGCTCCTGCTGCTGCTCCAGCTGCTCCTGCTGCTGAAGCTCCTGCTGCTGCACCTGCTGCACCTGCTGCTCCTGCTGCACCTGCTGCCGACGCTAAGAAGTAATCTTCTTCTTGAAGAAAAAAAGCCGCTTAAGAGCGGCTTTTTTATTAGCATTATTCGCTGCTACAAATTCATTACTTTGCTAACTGATCAGTTAGCAAAGTTAACAACTGAATGCCGGCTGGACTATTCTCCGGCTTTCCATCAGCATCTTGTACAAAGACATTCGCTGAATTTTCGCCAGTACTCTTAACAATTACTTGATATTTCTTAGCCTGCAACTTGGAATCATCTTTGCTACTAAAAAGGTTTGAGAGGAAGCCTTTTTTATCCCCAACATCCTTAGCATTTACATAACGCACATAGTAAATACCATTGGAACGATTACGATCTTCAACCGTAAAATTAGAGCGATCTAAGGCCAAGCCCACATCTCGCCATGAGCGATCAAAACCATTGCTCAACACAATATAGCCTGAATTATTTGCCTCTTGTATAAATTTTGCTTTAGGCGATTTTGGTCCCAAGGGTGCAGAAACCATTGCCTTGGCCTGCTCTTGAGTCATACCAAGACGCTCCATCAAGCGTGCCAAAAATACGGCCTCTAGTTCTGGATCATTAGGGCGACTCGTCCAAATGGTATAAAGACAAGCATCACCAGCTGTGCCTGTTACGCACTTTTCAAGCGCGCCTTTTTGTGTAATGTAGATCTCTGTCTCATCAGCTTTGGGCGCTTCTAAACGCGTTTTATATTTATCACGCTCTCCAGTATCGTAAACACTATCAAGCACACTAGTAAGGGCCGAGCGAATAAAATCTTGCGGGAGCTTAGCGCGGTTTTCTGCCCAATCGGTTTCCATGATTCCGGTAGAAGGCGAATCAATAACCAATAAGAATCCATTTTCTTGCCAGAAATCTTTAACCTGCGGGTATAACTCGGTTGCTGGCTTTTCAACTACGAGCCAACGACGTTCACCGTCTCTTGCAATTCGCATACCCGGAATGCCGGTCATGACGTTATTACGCATTTGTACTGATTTTTTCATCGCTGCGTTGTATTCAGACATTGTTGCAGCGCCATCTTGAACGATGTAACGACGATCAGCTTGAGCGGTAATCAAATCGGGTGGATAAGATAAATTGGGGCCACGAACTGCCCCGGTAGCCTTGTAATCTACGGTATCGTTGCTAGTAATTGATTTGCATGCTGTTAAGGCAACAGTAGCCGTGATCGTCAGACCAAGAATCGCTAAATATCGGCGCAGTATTTGCATCACGTTCATCATATCAAGTTAGCCTGTTTTAATGCAGCCTTCAAAGGCTCGCGTAGAGGCGTGCTTAAAGGGGTTAATGGCAAGCGAATGCCTGCAGTGATCATACCCATTTCATGCAGAGCCCATTTCACTGGAATTGGGTTTGCCTCTGTAAACATTGCCTTGTGAACTGCCAGCAATTTGTATTGAATCTCGCGGGTCTTTTGTACATCATCAGACATTGCTGCAACGCATAGTTCATGCATTAAGCGAGGCGCCACATTGGCTGTAACTGAAATATTGCCTTTACCACCCATCAGCATTAACATTGCAGCCGTTAAATCATCGCCTGAAAATACTGAGAAATTACTATGACCTGCACGCTTTAAATCAGCGAGCAGCAAAGTGCCCCGCTCTAAGCTACCGGTGGCATCTTTAATCGCAATAATTCCCGGTACACCAGCCAAACGGACAACAGTATCACCCGCTAAATCCGCTACTGTGCGGCCTGGAACGTTATACAAAATTACTGGCAGATCGACAGACTCTGCAATTTTTTTGAAGTGGGCATACATGCCCTCTTGAGTTGGCTTGTTGTAATAAGGAACTACTTGCAAGCTCGCATCAGCGCCGACTTTTTTAGCAAACTCGGTTAACTCAATTGCCTCGATCGTAGAGTTGCCGCCAGTACCTGCAATCACAGGAATGCGGCCAGCAATATGCTCTACGGTAACGCGAATCAATTCACAATGCTCTTGTACGGAGACAGTTGGAGATTCTCCGCTTGTGCCCACAATCACAATGCCATCAGAACCTTCGGCAACATGCCAATCTAGTAAAGAGCGCAAGCTGGAGTAATCCAAGCTGCCGTCTTCAAACATTGGCGTAACAATAGCCGGCATGCTACCGGAAATGGTTTTTTTACTGCCTTTGGATTGAACTGTATTTGTCACCGAATATGCACCGATATTGACTGTCTTAACCTTGAAATTGTAACGGAATGCGCTCTTTTAACGTGCCTTTTACAGCACAAAGGCGCTGAACCATGGCTGGTTTGGGGTCATCCACATAAATATCCTCATAAGCAAGGACTTTGAGCCCATGGCGAGCAGCAAAAGCCAATAATTCCCCTGAATTTAAGAGGAAATTAGGGTTAGATGGTTTGCCAAATTGCTCATTACCTTGGGCAAAAGTTTCATAGATCAAGATCCCGCCATCTTCTAACAGTTCAGGCAAAGAATCGATATGGGGACGATATAGGTAATTGGTCACCACAATGCCATGAAAGCTAGCTCCATGAAGGGGCCAGGTATCTTGCTCAAGATTTAGGCATTTTGGGGTAATAAAGGAGGACTGAATAGTCTCGATCGCACTGATATCTTGATCAACCGCTAAGACTGAATAAGCTAAATTGGCCAATAGCATCGAATGGCGGCCAGAACCACAAGCAAGATCAAGAACAACTCCACCCTGAGGAATGAGTGGTGCAAAGCGCACTACCCAGGGGGATGGCTTCTCAATCACATCGTGCACATGAGGCAAACCAAGGGCCTTAATCGTAGTCAAGGCCCATTGCTTCACGGACCTCACGCATTGTTTCTTGCGCAACCTTACGGGCCTTATCACAGCCATCCGCAATGATTGAGCGCAACAAGCTTGGGTCATCTAAATACTTTTGAGCGCGCTCAAACATCGGTTGCTGCTCAGCCAGAATTGCATCAATCACTGGTTGTTTGCACTCAAGACAGCCAATACCAGCAGACTTACAGCCTTTGTCTACCCATTGCTTAGTTTCTTCATTGGAGTACACGGTATGCAATTGCCATACCGGGCATCGTGCTGGATCGCCAGCATCAGTCCTGCGAACCCGAGCAGGATCCGTTGGCATTGTACGAATCTTCTTGATGACTTCTTCAGGCTGTTCGCGAATGCTGATGGTATTGCCATAAGACTTAGACATCTTTTGCCCATCTATGCCAGGCATCCGTGATGCGGCAGTGAGCAATGCTTGTGGTTCAGGAAGGATGATTTTGCGTGAACCCTCCAAGAAACCAAACAATCTCTCGCGATCAGCCATCGATAAGCTTTGCGCCTCTTGGAGCAAAGCTTTTGCTTGCTCTAGCGCTTCATCGTCGCCACGCTCCTGAAATGCCACACGCAATTCGGCATACATTTTGGCTCGCTTGCTTCCCAGCTTCTTGACTGCCTCTAAGGCTTTTTCTTCAAAACCTGGTTCGCGTCCATATAAATAATTAAAGCGGCGTGCGACTTCACGCGTCATTTCCACATGAGGAACTTGATCCTCGCCAACTGGCACAAATTGCGCACGATAAATCAAAATATCGGCAGCTTGTAATAGTGGATAACCCAGAAAGCCATAGGTTTGAAGATCTTTTTCTTTTAACTTTTCAATCTGGTCTTTATAGGTTGGAACCCGCTCAAGCCAGCCCAGTGGAGTCCCCATCGACAGTAATAAGAACAGCTCCGCATGCTCGGGCACTTTGCTCTGAATAAACAAGGTTGATTGGTTTGGGTCTACACCCGCCGCCAACCAATCAATCACCATGTCCCAAACTGACTGCTCAATCACATCTGGAGTGTCATAGTGCGTGGTTAAGGCATGCCAATCAGCAGCAAAGAAAAAGCATGGATACTCAGATTGCAAACGCACCCAATTCTTGAGCACACCATGATAGTGGCCAAGATGCAAATTACCCGTAGGTCGCATACCAGAGAGAACGCGTTCAGCAAACATCTTTATTCTTTATCTTTATTGTTAGTGATTTAATGAAAGACAGACCACACTGGCGTGAGGTGATCTGGTAAATGCGGCAAATTACCCAAGTCAATGTGACTCTCATTTGGATCATGAAAATCCGATCCACGTGAGGCTAAGAAACCATATTGTTGCGCAATCTTCCCAAAAGTTTGGTATTGGTCTGGACTATGGCTTCCGGTAATCACTTCAATGGCTAAGCCACCAATATCTTTGAAATGTTTATACAGCTCGTCCATCTGCATTGCGTTAAGCCGGCTATAACGCCCTGGGTGAGCAATGACGGCCACACCGCCAGCTGCCTTGATCCAGGCTACTGCATCATCTAATGTTGCCCACATATGAGGAACATAGCCTGGCTTATCTTCAACTAAATAGTTTTTGAATACATGCTCTGTATCACGGCAAACACCCTGCTCTACCAAGAAACGTGCAAAGTGAGTTCGCGAAATCAGCTGATGATTACCGGCGTATAGCAAAGCACCCTCATACGCACCCGGAATCCCAACTTTAGCCAATTGCTCTGCCATCAATTGAGCACGATTACCTCGACCTTCGCGTGTTCGACGCAAGCCCTCAAGAATACCGAGATGTTCAGCATCAATACCGAGCCCAACAATGTGAATAGTTTGCCCCATCCAAGTCACTGAAATTTCTACACCAGCAAGGTAATCTATATTTAAAGCACTAGCCGCATCACGAGCACGTTGCTGACCACCTAATTCATCATGATCAGTTAGCGCCCATAAATTCACTCCATTTGCTTTGATGAGTTTCATATCAATGACATTGCCGATGCCATGATCTTGTATCGCCTACTCAGCGCGCTATTTGAGGATCGTGTGCAATTTGTGATGACATCAAACTATCGGCCAGATCAACTCTATCCCAACGGTTTACATCGCGACCGATTAATTCCGGCAATTAAATTGCTGGAAGAAAAGTTGGATATCTTGAATGTCGATGCAGGTAATGACTACCGACGTGTACAGATGGCGCAGGTCGAGGCATATCTCACGCCTGCCAGCGCAGAAACACAAGCCAAACTTGGTCAAATGTTTCAGACATTAATTGGCAATCAAAAAGAAGCAAATATGCCGGTTTTGCATATTGAATCTCGCGAACTCCGTCCTTTGCATATGGCCAATGGTGTGGTCTGGTTTGATTTTCAGACCTTGTGCTGCGGACCACGTTCCCAAAACGACTACTTAGAGATTGCCAATCAGTTCCATACGGTGATTCTCTCTGGAGTCCCCTATATGCCTCCTAGAATGACCAATGAGGCACGGCGATTTATCTGAGATCGGAAGAGCGTCGTGTAGGGAAAGAGTGTTCATCCTTGTGTAGATCTC
>CAJEZV010000060.1 GCA_903995005.1 uncultured beta proteobacterium | reverse complement strand
CATGGAGCGAGATCGCACATCGCGATTAGGCAACATGAGCAAAATTGCAAAGCCCAATAGCAATCCGATATAGGCTACAAAGGCCCAGGTATAAAAATGCAACTCCAAAAAGGTAGATCCATACCCCTTATCTCCAGGCAAGATATGCAAAAGCACCTGGCGCAATGAAACCATCATCCCTATAAGACCGCCAATAATGCCCCAACTATAGTGAGCCGAGTGCGCACCACAGCGGATATTCAGAACTAAGGCAAAGCCGATAATGACAAACCCAATACGTTGCATTAAACAAAGTGGGCAAGGCAACTCACCAAAATAAAACTGATCCACAAAGGCGTAAGACAGAACTCCAATAATTGCAATGAGAGCCAGTTGATTGCCAAGCGCGGCCAAAGACGAAAAAGAAGTCTTACTCACAGGCTGAGATGAAGATGGGTAGTTGCATGAGAGTGGAACCAAACAAGTAGGATTCCAACGGTAATAGCTAATAGGACCAAGCCCGCCAAACGCTTTTCAAACCAGACCAAAATAAGTCCGATCAACGCTGTCAGAAAAGGCAGGAACATATACATAGGTGAATTCTAGCGCAGACCGCCGCCGGGACATCAAATTTTCCGGCGTATTAAATATTAAATAACTTTAGTATTTAAATTGGCTAAACCTTCAACACTTCCAATCAGTACATCGCCCTTCTTCACTGGACCAACTCCTGCAGGAGTACCTGAGTATATTAAGTCACCTGGCTCTAATGTAAACAAAGTAGAAAGGTAGGCAATGGTATCGGGCACATTCCAGATCAACTGGTTTAAGTCACCCTCTTGACGAACTTCACCATTCACTAAAAGTTTGACAGCACCTTTTGCTGGATGGCCACACTTTGTGACCGGAGTAATTTCTCCACAAGGAGCTGCCTGGTCAAATGCCTTGCCCGTATCCCAAGGGCGCCCCATCTTTTTAGCTTCCCCTTGTAAATCACGCCTTGTCATATCCAAGCCAACGCCATAACCATAAACATGATCGAGGGCTTTATCAGCAGAAATATTGGCGCCACCTTTACCAATAGCAACTACCATTTCAATTTCGTGGTGCACATCTTTGGATAAATTTGGATAAGCCATATCTTTACTATCAGTGACGATAGAGTTAGCCGGCTTCATAAAAAAGAATGGTGGCTCTCGATCAGGATCATGACCCATCTCACGTGCATGGTCTGCATAGTTGCGACCAACACAATAGATACGATTTACTGCAAAACGACGGGTATCGCCAGTCACTGGCAGGGACACTACTGGTGGTGGGTCAATCACAAATGCTGAACTCATAAAACCCTTTCTATGGGATGCCGTGGATTAGTGTTTATTTCCGATGTTTAGAAGTATGACGCAATTTCAGCAACAAGATGCTCAGAGCCAAAACAAAGGTCAAGGCATTTGCCAGTATTAGGGGCCACTTCTCAATAATGAGTCCATAAATCAGCCAAAGCCCCACCCCAGCAGTAAATAAGGAGTACATACCCAATGACACCCCGGATAAATCTCGGGTGCGCCAAGACTGTATTGCCTGGGGCAAAAAAGCAATCGTGGTCAAAAATGCGGCGCAATAACCAATGACTTCAATCTGGTGGGGTTCAAGGTTCATGAGCCTATTGTAATTAGTCGAATCCATTATTCCTTGATCTAGCACAGGAAGCCTAATTTTGGTCATAATACAAACTCGTATTACAAACCTATATAAAAAATAAGATATGAGACAACTAATTCAAAAATCCCTATTCCTTGCACTTTGCACCACTGCTATTTTGGGCAATGCCTCGGCACAAACTGATGGAGCAAGTAAGAACTACCCGGACAAGCAAATTCGACTGGTGATTCCCTTTCCTCCAGGAGGTGCTACTGATGTGATTGGTCGCATCATGGCGCAAGAGTTATCCAAGTCACTAGGTCAACAAGTGCTCCCCGATAACCGCTCAGGAGATAGCGGCAATATTGGCGCAGATATGGTGGCTAAATCGCCTGCAGATGGTTACACCTTATTAATGGGTGCTCTCACATCACATGCCATTAATACCAACCTTAACAAAGATGGCATTAAATACAACTTAGAAAAAGATTTCACGCCTGTAGGCGTCGTTGGTGTAGTGCCGCTAGTGTTTGTAGTAAACCCTTCTGTTCCCGCGAAGAATATGAAGGAATTTATTGCTTATGCCAAAGCCAATCCAGGCAAACTCACCTTTGCGTCTTCGGGCGCAGGTGCACCACAACGGCTAGCAATGGAAATGTTCCGCGCACAATTAGGCTTAGATCTTTTACATGTGCCCTATAAAGGTAGTGGCCCTGCTATGACAGACCTGGTAGGCGGTCAAGTACTCACCATGTCCGAGACTGTTCCGGCGGCACTGCAATTTATTCAAGCTGGCCAACTAAGAGCATTAGCAGTAACCACTGCTAAACGCATTAGTCAGTTACCTGATGTGCCAACAGTTACTGAAGCCACAGGCCTGCCAAACTTTGATGTTGTGAGCATGTTCGGAATTTTGGCTCCTGCAGGTACACCAAAACCGATCATTGACAAACTCAATAACGATATCAAAGTGATTTTGCAGCGCCCCGATGTACAAGAGCGCATGTTAGCTGCTGGCGTGTATGTGAACTACCTTACACCAGCTGATTCAGCAAAGCGAATTCAAAGAGAATTGAATATGTGGGCTAAAGTAATCAAGGATGCTGGAATTAAAGCGGACTAAGCCATTGAATATTCAGCGCTAGGAGTGCTTCTTAGCGCTGAATGAACTGATCGCTCTGCTGTCTTACTTCTTATTTAATCCTGCTTTGCGAGCCTCAACTTCTTTATTGATAGCTGCAATGGTTTGCGCATTCGGCGACTTCCAGTTACCACCTGAGTTATTCACCATATAAACTAAGGCATCAGCAAATCCTTCGATACTTAGATTAGGATTACCGCCTTTAGCAGGCATAGATCGTACCCCAACATAACCATGTGCCGTCAGTATTACTTGCCCCTCAGCAATCAGTGGCGCCCACTTTGCTTTGTCTCCAAGCTTAGGAGCATTCAGAACGCCAGCCCCATGGCAGCTTGCACAGACTTGCTTATATGTATTTTCGCCAGACTGGGCATGTGCTGATCCAGCAAGAAAAATAGCCAAGAAGCTAGATAGCAGAAATACAGTGGACTTTAGTTTCATGTAGAGGCTCTCTTAAACAAATGAATACCTAAGACTGTAGCCTAAATTGAGAAAAGAGGCGAAAAATCAAAAATTAAGGGGTACTGTAACCGTACTTTTGAAGAATCAATTTCGCTTGAGGGCTTTGCATGAATTGATAAAGCGTTACAGCCTCCTGTGGAGCGTTTTTGATTAAAACCATTCTCTGTTTAATTGGCTCATATAAATTACTGCTAGGAAGAATATAGCTTGTCTCTTTGGCTATTTCTGCAGACCTTGCTAAAGATAGTGCAGTAAAGCCCAAATCAGCCGCGCCTGTTACTACGTACATCGTTGCAATGCCGACATTATCTGCATAGATCAACTTCTCTTTAGCAATATTCCATAGCCCCTCTGCCTTCAGATACTCCACAGCAGCTCTTCCATAGGGAGCGAGCTCAGGCTTAGCGATGGCAATCTTATTGGCTTTATTAATTGCCCTAGTCAACTCAGCCTTGCTATCCAATAATCGGATTCCAGTAGAGTTTTTAGAGATGATCGCCAACTTACCAATAGCGTATACAAGACCATCGTCGATTGTCTTACCCTGCTTATAGAGCTCAAGCGGAAAATATTCATCAGCAGATATGAATAACTTAAATGGGGCGCCATTCATAATCTGCGCTGAAAAATTGCCGGATGAGCCATACACAATCTTAGGCTCAGAATTACCTGCGGCCTTATAGGCTAGACTGATTTCGCTAAACGCATCCTTCATATTGGCTGCAACCGCTACAGTTGTCGTTTGCGCCCACACAAGATTTGCACAGAAGAATAAAGGGGCAAGTAAATAGTAGAGACGGAATTTCATAGCAAAACTATTCTAGCCCCGCTATTCATTTATAACCAGCCTTCAATCTGGCGATTCAGGCTAATCGCTTTATAACCTGGAGTCTCACCAGAGCAACTCCGAATCTTCCGAATCAATTTTGAAGCGTCGGACTGAGAAACCATATCTCTATGCATGGCGATAAAGAAAATTTCATCTTTCAAAGGCACAAATCCCAGCCCATTTTCCATGGCGACATTCTTAACACCCATTCCTACATCTGCTTTACTTGCCAAAATGGCATTCGCTACAGCAGAGTGAGTGAACTCCTCATGTAAATAACCATTAATGTCAGAAGGCTCTATTCCTTCCTCCATGAGCAGCGTATCCAAGAGTAGTCTAGTGCCAGACCCAATTTGTCGATTAATAAAGCGTACCTTTCGGTCCACCAAATCATCTATTGAACGTATCCGCAAAGGATTGCCTTTTTTAACAATTAGCCCCTGCGTGCGCTTCATGACAGGGTAGATTTGTATTTCACTTTTTGATAATCGACGATGAATAGCTTTTGAACTTTTTTCATCTGAGACATGGTAGCCAGCAATGTGTGCTTCATTATTCAATAACTTTTCTAGAGATTCGCCTGAGCCAGCAATTTTTAAATCAAAACCTTTAACTTCTGTCACAGCTCTTTGAATAATGGAATCACTACTTGATAAAAATTTCCATCGAGCACTTTCTGATTTTTCTATCTTTTTAATTTCTTTTAGCAAAACGTCCTGATAGGCATTACCACTCTCATGATGATTGGCTTGCATCTCATCAATAAACTGAAGGAAGAAAGTTCCAAATTCAGTCAGGATTGATCCGTGCCCTTTGGTTCTCACAATCAAAGGCATACCCAAGCTAGCTTCAACTTGATTTAATTTTCCCCAGGCACCCCGATAAGAGGTGCCGGATTTCTTACTTGCCACTACTAAAGAGCTGCCACTTCCTATGTCCTTGAGGAGACGCGAGAGCCAAATCAAGTCTATAGAGCCTCTGCCCTCAACCTGGGATTGAACAACTAACGTAGGACGGATCTCAATTTGCATATGTAATTTTTTGCATATTCAATAAGTATTAATGTATGCGATGATATCGTTTTAATCAACTACTTTTTGAATCCTATGAAAAAGCAAATTTCTAATCTAATGATTGGCGCCTTGGTAACAATCTTGATGGGCAGTTCTCAGGTGTATGCCCAAGAAAAAAGCATTGTGGTGTCCTCCACCACCTCCACTGAACAAAGTGGCCTCTTTAACTTCATCCTTCCTATTTTTAAAATGAAAACGGGGATTGATGCCAAAGTCGTTGCAGTAGGTACTGGTCAGGCTCTCGATATTGGACGTCGTGGTGATGCCGACGTTGTGTTTGTTCATGACAAGGCTGCTGAAGAAAAGTTTGTTGAGGACGGATTCTCCACAAAACGCTACGAAGTGATGTACAACGACTTTGTCCTCATCGGCCCTAAAACAGATCCTGCAAAAGTGGGTGGTGGTAAAGATATTCAAGTGGCTCTACAAAAGATTGCTGGTGCTCAAGCGCCATTTGTATCGCGTGGCGATAAGAGTGGCACACATGCTGCTGAACTGCGTTACTGGAAAGGCGCTGGCATCGCTATCGCTCCTGGCTCTGCTTGGTACAAAGAAACGGGTTCTGGTATGGGCCCTGCCCTCAACACTGCTTCTGCGATGAATGGCTATATCTTGGCCGACCGTGGAACTTGGATTAGCTTTAAAAACCGTGGTGATTTAACGATCCTAGTTCAAGGCGACCCTAAGCTCTTTAATCAATATGGTGTGATGCTAGTGAACCCAGCCAAGTTTCCCCACGTGAAGAAAGTTCAAGGCCAAGAGTTCATCGACTGGTTAATCTCTAAAAATGGGCAGGAAGTGATTGCCAGCTACAAGATTGATGGTGAACAGCTTTTCTTCCCAAATGCCAAGAAATAATTGGATAGCTAAATAAAATGATCTCTTCACGATTATGGAAATATCTGCTAACTAGCATTATTGCTAGCGTAGCGATACAAACCACAATGGCACAAACCAACCCACTCAAATCTGAAGCCATTTATGGGCAAGGAAATAAAAGTTTCAAGCTAGCTACAGGTAGTCCAGGTGAGCTTGGTCTCTTGCAAGCACTCGGCGAAGCCTTTGATAAAAAAGAAGGTGCTCGTCTTATTTGGATTAAGGCTGGTAGCGGAGCGTCACTGAATCTCCTAAAGACACAACAAGTCGATATGATCATGGTGCACGCTCCTGAGGCAGTGAATAAAGCAATTGCCGAGGGTTGGGCCACCGATCGTACATTAATTGGCTCCAACGAGTTTTATATTGTTGGTCCAAAAAATGATCCAGCTAATATCAAGATTGCCACGAGTGGAGCAGATGCCTACTCTAAGATAGCTAAAGCTCAGGCTAAGTTTATTTCTAGGGGTGACAAATCAGGCACCCACCAAAAAGAAATGGATATCTGGAAAAAGGCAGGTATTACACCTGAGGGTAATTGGTACATCATTACCAATGACTTCATGACTGCCTCTCTCAAGAGATCGAATGCGGAGAATGCTTATTTTATGTCTGACAGCAGTACCTGGGTGGCAGAAAAAGATGTGGCGCCTAATTTGCAGATTCTTTATAGGGGCGATAAGTTTCTAGTGAATACCTATGATGCGCTTGCAGCCCCCTCTGGCAAGACTTCAGATCGCGATATTGCCGTCAAATTCATTCAATTTGTCGCCTCAGATGAGGGTCAGGCCATTATTCGTAACTATGGTAAATCTCAGTACAAAGAGCCTCTTTATAATGATGCAGCATATGCAAAGCAGTACGTTCATTAGGAGAAATCATGGAACTGAAAGTCAAACTTAGCGCACGCAATACCCTAAGCGGGAAAGTTGTTGAACTCAAAATGGGTCAAACCACTTCTCACGTTAAGTTGGATATTGGTGGCGGCCACATTGTTACCGCCTCCATTACCAATGAAGCGGTTGATGAATTAAACCTCAAAGTTGGTGATCAAGCCTGGGCAGTCATTAAGGCATCCGATGTCATGGTTGCTAAAAGCGCTTAAGTAGTCAAGATTTACGATAAGAAAAAGCCCGCAGATGCGGGCTTTTTTACTAGCCTCTGGTGCTGTGCCAGAGCTGCTGTATTACTTCTTAGGTGTTACAAAACCAATGGCTGTATCGTCCACGAACTCAACGATTACGTCATCACCAGCTTTGAATTTCTCAAGACCGAGAACTGCTGGATCGACTTTAACCTTTTGCTTCTCACCACTTGGCATTGTGAAAGTAACGATACGTGTTTTGGTATCGATAGTTGAAATCTTCACAGTTGCATAAACAGTATCAGTAGTTTCTTCAAACGGCTTAGCTGAACCTTTGCCTGCTACTGTTACAGAGCGAATACCAGAAACACCTGGCTTAGCATCTTTACTAGCAGCCGTTAAACCAACAGCAATCGCTTGCGCATGCTCCACCACAAAAATATCACCCTTCTTCACCTTCTCTAAATCATTGATTGATTTGGAGACATTCATTTGTGCCGTATTGCCATTTGCATCTTTTAATACAACGATGCGCTTTTTCACATCAACAGAATCAACGGTAGCAGTCAGCACGATTACTTCCGCTGCCAAAGGCAGCATCTTTGCAGGCGCCTGAGCGAAAGCAGAAGTTGCAAAAGCTAAGCCAGCTGCGGCGAATAAACCAGCAAGTAACGATTTTTTCAAAATAACTCCTAAGCAAGTAAGTAGGTGAGGTTAAGCCCAAATCTGGACCACAAATCATTGTAACCACCACGTATGTGGTTTCTTGGGCTTATTTGGTAAATTAAGCCTATATCCCTACTAAAACTTACTATTAATTACAAAACCCTTTGAATCCCTTAGAAATTCTCATTAAGTCCTGGCAAGAGGCTTCCCAAGAGGCCTACCCCATACGAAAGAAGGTATTCATCGAAGAGCAAGGGGTGCCCGAAGATATGGAGCTCGATGAGTATGACCCTATAGCAAAGCATGCTTTAGCCTACCAAGATGGTCTTTGTGTAGGTACTGGGCGATTAGTGAGACTGGATAATCATCATGCACAAATTGGGCGTATGGCAGTATTAAGCGCTTATCGCAATCAACATATCGGCACAGCGATTTTGAACAGCTTAATTGCTCTGGCTAAAGCAGAGGAAATATCTACCTTAACACTACATGCTCAAGTATCCGCAGCCTCCTTTTACGCAAAATTCGGCTTTGTAGCCGAGGGGGCCATCTACGACGAGGTAGGGATTGCTCATCGTAATATGATTCTCTTATTAGGCAAAACCATTTAACTATCGCCCACCCCTTATGACTACGACCCACTCTAAATTCCCATACGTTCATCGTGTGTGCTACTCGGATACTGATGCTGCTGGCTTTGTTTACCATGGTCGCTATCTCGATATCTTTGAACGCAGTCGCGCAGAATGGTTGGCGCAGCGTGATCTCAGCCCAAGCAAGCTCATCAATGACTTTGGTATCTTGCTGCCAGTGAGAGAACTATCAATGCACTTTTATAAGCCCGGACGTCTGGATGATCTTTTATACATTGATCAAGTCATTGAGCATCGGGGTCGCACGCAGGTAGTAGCCAAACAAAATGCGCAGAGAAAAATTCAAAATGGCGATGTGCAAGAGATGCAAGTAATAGCCAGCGCTTCATTGCATATTGTTTGTGTTGATACCACCACCCTAAAGCCCAAGGCCTTGCCAGATTGGCTCTTTTTAGCCAATTAGCCTAGATGACTTAAAATAGGGTTCTTACTGCAAACGCTCTAGCGTGGCAGCTCACCCCATTGACCGGGATAGTCGTTTAATTGAATACGGGCCAATAAAGTATTGACCCGAGATCGGAAGAGCGTCGTGTAGGGAAAGAGTGTTCATCCTTGTGTAGATCTC
>CAJEZV010000059.1 GCA_903995005.1 uncultured beta proteobacterium | reverse complement strand
CCACCAAATTAACCTATGTGCTGACGCAGATACTCAGAGCTACAGAGGTATACCTTCTTGAGCAACGCCTCTCAGCGCTTGAATTAACGCATTCTGGAGGGTCTAAATGAGGTTAGCTACTCGCATTGAAAAGCTTGAGGAAAAACTACTTCCGAAAAAGAGAAAAGCATACTTTATAGGTTGGCAAGATTGCACATGGAGTAAATCAGAGGGTCTTTTTAGGCAAGCTGGCGAATCTAAAGAAGCCTTCTGTAACAGGGTCTACCAAACCACTAAAAAAAATTCCTGTGGTTTTATTGACAGGCTAACGCCGACCAGCGCAGGGAAACGCTTTAATCATCGCATCTTTAATTAATGAGCTCGCAGAGTAATGAAGTCGCTCTGGATATTCATTAAAGTATTTTGTAATGATGGATGTCACCTGCTCTGTTGTAATTTCGGCCGGAGGGCAAAAGCCTGAGCCACCATATGCATCAACAACGCCTTGAGCATATCCATAGCAAAGTGCGACATTCACAGCATTTGTATCGGAACAGCTCGATTTTAATTGGTTGCCAGTTTTAAAATGTGCAGATGCTATTAGAGGGGTAAAAAGCAATATCAAAAATATTCTATATTTCATTTCTTAGGCATCCTTCCACCAGCATTTAGGCAGTCTTTTAAAGTTGGGTATGCAGTGAAGTGCTTGGTCTGTTTGTAATAGGTTGTATTAGGTGCATGGCAAATGCCTGATTCACTCATTTTGACAGGCTCAGCCTGCCCTAAAACACCAGTAGAAACGAATATTCCAGCAATTGCCAATATATTCATGATTTTCATAAATATCAGATTATCATAATGATACATATTTCTAATATTAAATTGAGCATACTCATGAAAAAGCTTATTGCATCACTATTAATTGTCTCTTTAGTAACAGTTGGCTGTGCTAGTACACCAGCTAACCCTGTTCCAGTTGCTCAAGTTGGTGACGATACCAAGACTTGTGATGCCATCACCAATGAAATGCAGCAAATGATTAGTGCTCAGCAAACTGCTGCAAGCGATAAAAATACTCAAGTTGGTAGTAATGTGGCTCTGGGGGTAACTGGAATCTTCTTACTCGGTATTCCGTGGTTCTTTATGGATTTAGGTGGTGCTGCTACTGTAGAGCAAAAAGCAGCACAGGCTAGATTTCAGCGTTTACAGCAAATGGCTGCAGATAAGAGATGCCCTAATGTACCTGTCATGAAGCCTGATGTTCCAGTTGAAGGCGACCCATCTACTCCAGAAAAGACTACTGAAAAAAATGGCATTACTACGACAACTCAACCATTAGCACCAGCATCAGCAGCAGCATACCCAAGCACTAATCCGAAAAAGAATGACCTTCCTAATCCCGCTAAACGCATTGAGGATTTAAATATGCTTCGTCAAAAGGGTCTAATCACTCAACAAGAATACGATGCTAAAAAAGCTGAAATCCTTAAAAGTCTTTAATCATTTTGAGCTGATAGACGGGTAACAATGAATACATATGGGATTCTACTGATTGGCCTAGCGATTGGTGGACTTCTTTATTTTTGGCAGAAGGCCAGACTCCATGGTCTAAACTTGCCTTTAATTATCATTGCTTTTCTTTTTTGGCCTATTGGAGCCACGATAGGCCTTTATTGGGCTACAAAAGACTTGTACTTCCACTACATAAAAAAGTAATCTCCTTTGATTTACATTCTGCTCTGGTGAAAAGATAGTTACCTTACTTGCACTCAATAACTAGACCATTTTGAGGGGCTATCATGAATGTTCCTTGATTCATGAATCCTACTGTTCCAGATGAACGGTCTACGATGTTATATCCACTAGGGCATACTTCGCCTGCCTTCTGATAGCAAGCATCTAAAGTTCTACCCATACCGCTACAACGCATTGAATATCCCTGCTTACCATTTGGTCCTTTAAAAGGGGTTGGGTCAATAGACATACAGCCAGTAAGCCCTAGAGATATTAGTAAGGTAGTTAGAAGTAGTTTCATTTTTGCCCCTTTAAGTGCATACCCCATTAAAACAGATTAGAAATTGCAAGTGGGGGGAAATATCTGTGGGAATAAATAGAAAAGGGGTGATTAAGCCCCTTTTTTAGACCTATGTAAGTGCAAGGCTAAATCTAAAAAAGACTTAAGTAACAGGGTCTACCAAACCACCAAGAAACAGTACCTGTGGTTTAATTAATTGCAGTAAATTACACTTTCTTTTTTTAAATCATCAAAGTAATGCTCGGTTATGAGCATCATTAACCGCCTGACAGTTCCAAAATTTGGGAATACCTCTAGCTTAGAAATTAAACTGCTATGTAAGCGATTTACGAAGTACATCCAGATATTTGCAAAATGATGTTCTTTATTTTTAAAGTGCCTCTAAAGTACACCAACAGTAAATCCTGATTTTTTAGAAATATGTGTTGTAGATACATCCTTTAATCCAACAGAATCCTCAAACGCTAATATTACCGCTTGAATGATTGCCTCGGCAGTTAATGCGGAGCGTGGCTGAACTCTAGCTTCTGCTTTTTTCATCGGATTGGGGAATTAATTGCTTATTTTGGGGCATAAATTACTTATTACCGTCTTAAATGAATCTTAATATATGAGTTTTATTACATCAAAAATCTAAGAATTAGTGGTAACTTGTAAACCTTAATTAGGTTCTAAGTCGTGGGTGATTATTGTGGGTGAGGCTATTTATATAGTATTTTTTGTAGCAATTGGTGGCTATTTTGCACGCCTGGCCAAATCTCATCCTTTATATAAGCACAAAACTAATAAGCTAAAAGAAAAGTACTTTTCACATCTATACCCCACTATGGCGGAAAAATATGATGAAACCGAGGCTTATTGGCTGTGCAGAGCTATTTCAGACTATGTATTTGATTTTGACCGTAGGCTTTATGTTGACTACCATATTGAAAAATATAGGAGTCATGTAGAAAATGAAAAAGAAAATCTATACAAGTACCATGTAGAGCCAGCAAATAAATTATGTGAAGAATTGGTGAAAAGAGCTGTGGAGTTAAATGTTCCAACACAATTGTTTATGGCTCACATGAGAGAGTTATGGAAGCATGACATTGTCCCTGTGGGACGCCTAACCCCCAAAACAATCCTTTCAATTCAAGATTCAAATAAGTACTATCAAGAGCTAATAAGCATCCCAACCAGCAATGCTGAAGTCTTTAAGTTTATGGAGACGCATCAAGGCGAGAGCTAGGCATTATTTCGTGTCCGCCAGCATTCCAGCAGACCTAACCTTAGCCTTTACATCGGCAAAACAATAAAAGCACACTAGGGTCACATCTATTTATGGGCCTATTTCGCACCAAAATAATGCATATGTTAGGCTCCTATACATAATAAAAAGATAGAATTTTTGGAAATTTATAGAGCGTATTTAATTCAGACAAGGATAGTGGATGGAATATTCTGGAATGATTCAAGAGGCCGAGAATCTTCTCAGTCTAGGAAGATTTGAAGATGCTTTTAACAGTTTCATGGCTTTAGAGAACGGTGCTTATGAGGCAAGCTTCCTGCGTCCATGTCAAATGGCGCTAGCCAACCAACTCAAGGAACCACAGCTCAAAGAATTATTCGAGGCACTTGACAGAGAAGTTAGCAGAAATAATAGCCACGCTATCTTTAACTATGGCTGTGTTAAAGCCCACCTTAATGACACTCGAACAGCAAGGCTATTGCTGCTGAAAGCAAATCAAATGGGTGTCGCAAAAGCTGCAGAATTATTGGCGAAAATTTAGGTATTATGGGGTTGCTAGGCTATCCCTATTGATTATGTTACCGTGCTTTAAAGTGGGCGACTAACAAATATATACCTTTAAATCTGGGGCCTCACCGCCCCACCAGTGAATCTTTATTTGATAAATGCTGAGCTCCTTCGAGACTCTGAAGCATCCTACGTAGATGAGGAACGTCACCGTTGAATCATCAAAACAGCACCCGAAGACAAGCTCAAGAACTTGCCGCTGACTAGAGAACGATTTGAAGAATGAAGGCTGTTGCTAAACTCCTAAATTGGTCAGAAAATGGTCAGGATTTACCCAATTTGGTCAGAAATTCTTGTATAAATAGGCTTGGTGCAGGAAGTGGGATTTGTGACCAAAAGCTTGTAAAGCTATATATTTACTAGGTCTTTAGCAATTCTAGAGATTTGGCCTTGTCCAGCTGATGAGAACGGACTCGCCTTAGAAGGGCGTTGCTCTATCCAGCTGAGCTATGGGCAGATGTATGCTGGGTATATCTAGAACAATAAGGGAAAATGGTCGGAGTACAAGGATTCGAACCTTGGACCCCCTGCTCCCAAAGCAGGTGCGCTACCAGGCTGCGCTACACTCCGACGGAATTGATATTCTACACCGAGAGGGCTCTTTCGGGCAAATCCTGTAAGATTCGAGGCATGGTTGCCTATTTTTCCAGCAAATATCTGAAGCGTTTTCAAGCTGCTTTTTCAGTAGCTTTGCTCCTCTTTTGCCTTTTAGGAACCCACTGGGTTGGCTTTAGCCATAGCATTTCTCATGCTGGCTTACATAGCCAGAGTATTGAGCAGTGCTCTGCTGATGATTCTGTTGCTGGTGTTACCCATAGCTCAGATGCATGCCATTTATTTGACGCCCTGACATTAGCTGGATTCGTAGCAGCTGGCGATTCAGATGTAGTGCGTCATCCCGCTTACACCCCAGCAAAGATTGCTTCAGTAGATCTAGTTCTCATTGAATCTACTGCTGTCTCTTATCAATCGCGCGCACCCCCTACTTTCATTCTGTAATCGTTATAGCAGCCTGGGTCTTTCCTAGGCTTTCGATTTGAGCAACATCTCATCGATGTTGTATGGAGTGAGAGATCATCAATGTATTGCAAACAAAAATTATTTTTTGATAAAAGACTATTGGGGTTTTTATTTTCTGGGCTATGCATTAGTTCTGCTAGTGCACAAACACCAAATCTAGAAATTACCGCTACTGGATCACAAGAAGCTACCCAAAGCATATTGACGCCAACTAAGGTTTTGCAGGGCGATGAATTACTCAATAAATTAGGAACAACGCTGGGGGCAACTCTAGCAAATGAATTAGGCGTCTCGGCTACAGGCTATGGCGCCGGCTCTTCTCGTCCAGTAATACGAGGCCTAGAGGGCTCTCGAGTGCAGATTTTGCAAAATGGCCTGTCTGTTGGAGATGTATCTAACATCTCCCAAGATCATGCTGTTGGTAACAATATGCAAAATGCCCACCAAGTTGAAATTCTGCGAGGGGCTGCCGCCCTTCTCTATGGCTCAGGCTCAAGTGGTGGCTTAGTGAATGTGGTGAATGACCGTATTCTGACTAATCTTCCCGATAGACCAACTGGCGCAATCAATACCAGTTATGAAACTGTAAATAATGGACGTGCTGGATCACTTGAAGTTGATGGTGCTATCGGATCAGTAGCTGTTCACATCGATACCGCAATTAATAATGCCAATAATTACCGTATACCTGGCAGCTCGACACAATCACAAGGCGAGCCCATCGGAGGCTGGACAGTCCCGCCAGAAGGCAATGGCGGCAATAACTACACAGGAAAACTTCCCAATACCTTTAGCAATCAAAACAATTTGGGAGTTGGAGTTTCTTATATAGGACAAAACGGTTACACCGGTGTGTCGGTTGAGCGTTTAAATAATAACTATGGCATTCCGACACCTGAAGGTGGATCAATTAATCAGTCGCAGAATCGTTATGACTTGCAGCATCAAACACGTGACCCTTTTGCTGGCTTCTCATCATTTAAATTTAATGCTGCCAATAGTAATTACAACCATACTGAATTTACCAATGCTGGTGAAGCAGCAGCGCTTTGGAAGAATATTGCCAATGAAGCGCGCTTTGAATTGGCTCATAATCCTCTTTTAGGCTGGAAAGGAACCTTTGGTGCGCAAGTAACCGCCTCCTCTCTCAATGCAACTGAAGTTGGCACCGGAAGCTATGCGATCGTACCGCCCACCAAGACTAACTCGAATGCCCTTTTCTGGATTGAGGAAGGCAAATGGAACTCCTTACAAGGTAATTTGGGTCTGCGTTATAACAACGTGGCACAAAAGCCTAACCTGGGAACTGAGTTAGAAACGCAAGTCATGAATACGGGTGCTGATACACCCAGCATCACCTTACAGAACCGCAACTTTAATTTAATGTCCTATTCTGCCGGTGGCTTATGGAACTTTATGCAAGGTCATGGTGTCGGTGTAGCTTATACCGTTTCACAACGTGCGCCTAGTGCGCAAGAGCTCTACTCCTATGGTGCTCATGAATCTACTGCTACTTTTGATATTGGCAATCCGAATCTCAATAAGGAAACATCACATAATCTAGAGTTCAATATTCAAAGGACAAGTGGCTTATTGCGTGGTAAAGCTAGCATCTATGCCAATCGCTTTAATAACTATATTTATGTCTATTACACTGGTCAATCTGTTCCGGATGTTGAGAATTTTTCTGTAGTAGTCGCTCAACAGGCAGCGGCAACCATTAAGGGTATTGAAGGTGAATTGACCTATAACTGGCGCGAGCAAGGTCTGGGCGGTAGAGTTTTTGGTGATGCTTCGCAAGGAAGCTTTGATGCGGGTGGTAATTTACCCCTACAACCAGCACCAAGACTTGGCGCTGAGATAGCGCATCAACGCAATGGCTGGCTCACTAATGCGACTTATATCTATAGCTATCAGCAAAACCGCCTGGCAAGCTGGGAGCAAGGTCCAGCACCAAGTTACAACCTATTAAATGCTGGCATCTCGTATACAGAAAAAATTCAGCAAGTGAACTGGACTGTTTATCTCAATATGAAGAACTTACTCAATGAGCAGATTCGGTATGCAACAACTCCAATGGCTGTGAGACTGTATGCACCACAGCCAGGAAGAAGCTTCATGGTTGGGCTAAGGGGTACGTTTTAATAGAGATCTGGCACGTACATCTCAGGCGGCACGGGTCCACGTAAGTAATCTGGATTGTGGACTCGAGCTGGCAGCGTGATCTCAGGATGTGCAATTTCATGATACGGAATTTGAGTCAAGAGATGGCTGATGCAATTTAAGCGAGCTTTTTTCTTATCGTTTGCTGCAACTACCCACCATGGCGCCTCAGGAATATGGGTATGCTCCAGCATAGTTTCTTTGGCTTTAGTATAAGCCTCCCATAAGCGGCGAGCCTCAAGATCCATGGGGCTTAACTTCCATTGCTTCAAGGGATCATGAATGCGCATCATGAAGCGGTTGTACTGTTCTTCATCTGAAATAGAGAACCAATACTTAATGAGAATGATTCCAGAGTTGATCATCATGCGCTCAAGGTCGGGGACGGTCCTTAAAAACTCCTGGTACTCTTCATTAGTACAAAAGCCCATGACCTTTTCTACACCAGCACGGTTGTACCAGCTGCGATCAAATAAAACGATTTCGCCGCCTGCAGGCAATTGTGAAATATAACGTTGGAAATACCATTGGGTTCTCTCGCGTTCATTTGGCGCCGGCAATGCAACAACTTTACAAACGCGTGGGTTGAGGCGTTGGCTAATACGCTTAATAGCGCCACCTTTACCTGCTGAATCACGTCCTTCAAATAGAACGGCAACCTTCACTTTATTGGCAACAACCCAGTCTTGTAATTTGACTAGTTCGCTCTGGAGTCTGAATAACTCTTTAAAGTAAACATTGCGGGGTATGCTTGAATTGCCATCACCATCAAAAGAGAGGCGGCCATCATCCATCTCCATCTCGAGCTCTTCATCCATGCTATCCAGAATTTCTTCTTGAGCACGTTGGTACCACTCGGCCATCTCTTTATGTTTTGATGTCATATGATCTAAACCATTACTAGATTAGTACTTTTAGAGTAAATATATGACATTAATATTACAACCCGTTTAATTGCAGTTTTTTGCAAGGTATTGGGCTATTTGCGCCTCACTATGCTGTGCAAGCGTCTTTCGGTCGATCGGTTGAGTTAATTCAACATTGAGAGGCGGGAAAAACGTTAACTTCACCCTGAGTCTTCGATTTTTTAATATGCTGGCCATAGAGCCTATTAAGCCCATATCTCCGATAAAGGCTGGAACTTCTGAATGCTGATCTGTATTTTGATCAAAATACGCCAGAGCTAAGGTGCATACTGGAACGTGTGCTTGAGCGGCTGCTTCAAATAAATTAGGCTTAAAGGTCTGAACACTTTTGCCGATGGTGGAAGTGCCTTCAGGAAAAATACAAATAGACTGAGTTTTTAATAGCGCAGCCATATCAGTAACAACCTGCCTGGCATGTCTTGAGCTCTCTCTATTGATAAAAACAGTTCCTAGTTGTTTTGCCATCCATCCAAAAATTGGCCACCGCTCAACTTCAGACTTCGCTACAAAGCGAATCGGTCTGAAAGCATTAATCGCATGGATATCCATCCAGGAAACGTGATTAGATGCTAGTAAATATGTGGAGTCCGGAAGAGTGTCAGCATTATTAACTTGCAACTGAACACCAAAAATCTTCAATAGTCGTTTTGACCATCTTTGGATATGTTGCTTTTTGCTATTAGCATTTAGGAATGGAAAAAGCACTAGCAAGGTCATTACCCCGCGCAATACATGCAACCACACTAGGAACCAGAGTGTGATGTATCGAAAAAATGGGGTGGCACGTTGCGAGGATTGAATTGTATGTGTCATAAGAGCTAGCTATATTCCCTATCGTAAATCATATATGCATCGTCATAAAAGTGTCTTAGAACTGTCATGATGCTTACACAGTCACTTGGCTTAATGTTGTTTCATGATGCATTACAGAGCCATCTGGATTTCAGACGTACACCTAGGAACATCAGGGTGTCAGGCAAACTACCTCCTCGATTTCTTAAAGCACAACGAGGCTGACAAGTTCTATTTGGTAGGCGATATTATCGATGGCTGGAGGCTGAAAAAATCATTTTACTGGCCGCAAGCCCATAATGACGTTGTTCAAAAGCTATTACGTAAGGCTCGTAAAGGCTCTGAAGTTATTTATGTTCCAGGCAATCATGATGAAAGTGCCAGACAATTCTTT
>CAJEZV010000058.1 GCA_903995005.1 uncultured beta proteobacterium | reverse complement strand
CTTACTAATTTGCATCATATGAACTAGGGCCTCACCCGCATTTGCATTTTTACTGAAATGGGTGTTGAAGGCTTAGCTCATATTATGTATGAGATTGCTTTCATTAATTGCCGTCATATTTCACTCTATTGCATTAAAAAGTTTATGCTGATTATTCTATATGAATCTCAAAGAGATTTTTCTTGCGTCCAGAATGATAGATCTAGAGCACTAGAAACTGTCCAACTTGAAGATTTAGCTCTTTCGCTAATTCAGCACCAGTAACTTTCCCTGAAGCGCCTTTAGCCTTGAGAACCTCTATCTGTCCACCATGACAGGCGATGAAGAATGAATCTAGTGTGATCTGAGTTACTTCGCCTGGCTTACCTTTAACAGCACCAAAGGTTGCAGCCACATGCTTATGGCAATCGTAGATCTGTATCTTTTGCTCACCAAACTTCGTCCATGCACCGGGTGCTGGATTACAAGCTCGAATGAGGTTGTAGATTTGACTAATGTGCATCGCCCAATGAATCTGTGCAGCATTTGCATCAAACCAACCTTCATAGTTTGCTTTTGATTCATCCTGAACAATTTCTTGATGTTTACCAGCAACCACTAAGTCAGCAGCCTCTAGCAGTGCTTTTACGCCAATCGGAAAAAGATGATCAAAGTAAATTTTTCCTAATGTGTCGTTCGGCCCAATAGCAACTTCTTTTTGCAAAATCACTTCGCCTTCATCCAAACCATCGGATGGACGGAAGATCGTTAAGCCGGTTTTCTCTTCACCTATAGCAATCGCCCAATTAATTGCGCTTGGACCGCGATACTTAGGGAGAAGTGATGGGTGGTACTGAATGGTGCCGTGCTTTGGAATTTTACAAAGCTCTTGAGGCACAAACTGCAATACATACGCCATGACGCAGATATCAGCACCGCTATCAATCATGGCTTGAGCAGCCTCAGGCCCCTTTAGGGAGGGAAATTGCAAAGGGGTTAAGCCCTTTGCAAGAGCTGCCTCTTTAAGAACCTCTGGCTTGGTTGATTTAGGATTATCTGGCGGACAAAATACAGCAACGAGTTCGTCACCACGATCTAAAAAAGCCTCTAATGCGGCCTTACCAAAATCGGCACTCCCAATCAACGCAACCCGCATCTTAGATAACCTTATCGTGACGAAGAGAAATTAATTCATCCGTGGAATAACCTAATTCACTCAGAATTTCATCAGTATGCTCCCCAAGCAATGGTGAGCGCGTCACATCGGTTGGGCTATCCGACATCTTGATTGGGTTGCCGACAGTGAGGTACTTACCACGAATTGGATGATCAACCTCAACCACTGTGCCAGTAGCACGCAGTGCAGGCTCTTCTGCGATTTCTTTCATCGACAGAATTGGGCCGCATGGAACATCGTACTTATTCAAGATATCCATGACCTCAAATTTGGTCTTGGTCATTGTCCACTTTTCGATTTCACCAAAGATTTCCATCAAATGTGGCAAGCGAGCCATTGGAGAAGCAAATTTCACATCCGTAATCCAGTCTTCATGGCCGATAACTTTACAGATCGCCTCCCAAACTGGAGCCTGAACTACTACGTATATGTAGGCATTCGGATCAGTTTCCCAGCCTTTACATTTGACAATCCAACCTGGCTGGCCACCACCAGACGCATTACCAGCTCGAGGTACAGATTCACCGAACTCGCCATTTGGAAACTGAGGGTACTCTTGCATGATGCCATTGCGCTCTAAGCGCTGTTGATCGCGTAACTTCACACGGCACAAGTTCAATACTGCATCTTGCATTGCTGCTAAGACCTTTTGACCACGGCCAGAATGGGTGCGCTGATAAAGCGCAGTAACGATACCTAAAGCCAAATGCAAACCAGTTCCGCTGTCACCAATTTGTGCGCCAGTAACCATCGGAGGGCCATCATCAAAACCAGTTGTGGATGCAGAACCGCCGGCACATTGCGCAACGTTCTCATACACTTTGCAATCTTCATATGGGCCAGGACCAAAACCTTTTACAGACGCCATGATCATCATGGGGTTGAGCTCTTGAATGCGCTCCCAAGAAAAACCCATACGATCCAATGCGCCTGGTGCGAAGTTCTCAACCAATACGTCACACTCTTTAATAAGGCGCTCTAGAATTTCTTTGCCTTTTTGAGTCTTAGTATTGACAGTGATGGAACGCTTGTTGTGATTCAGCATTGTGAAATACAAGCTATCCGCATCTGGAATATCGCGCAATTGACCGCGGGTCGCATCCCCTTCGCCAGATTTTTCTACTTTAATAACGTCCGCACCAAACCAGGCAAGTAACTGAGTACAAGTTGGTCCAGATTGAACGTGCGTAAAGTCGAGGATTTTGACTCCTTCAAGTGCTTTTGCCATGGTTTAAGTCCTAATAAGAATGAAATTTTGAATTGGAATAATTTTACCAGTGGGGAATTAGGGAAAATGGCCTATGCCCAATTTTTGGGCACCAACTGCATTACAGCTTGTACAAAGGCCATATGAGACTAAGAATGGGGGTTTTCAAGTTCTAGGAGGCGCTTTTTCAAAGCCCTTTCTTCGGCAAAACGCTCCGTTTCATCTCGGATTACGGCAACGATCCCATTGACCTTCTGATGCCCATCAAAGAGCATCCCTACCGTAAACGCTATGGAGAGCATGCTGCCATTCTGATGAAGCGCTGGCACTTTTAATAGCGATGTGCCGTAACGCGTAATCCCTGTTTCCATCGACTTGCGACAGCCCTCATTATGTCGATGACGTTGGCGCTCAGGAACAATCAAATCTAAAGTGTTGCCCAAGGCCTCTGCTTCGGAATAACCAAAGAGACGAGTAGCGGCGGGATTCCACATCACAATTTTTTCATGGGCATCGACAACGATGATGGCATCCCCAACACATCCCACTAATTGGTTTAAGTCAATATTCGTATTCATAGACGCAATCTAAAGATAAAAAAGGCGCTCACAAGGAGCGCCTTAAAGATATTGCTAATTAATTATCGTTCTTAAACTGCTTTAGCTGTATGCAGCTTAGCGATGTCATCAGCGCTATAGCCAAGGTCAGCCAACACTTCATCAGTGTGCTCACCCAATACAGGAGATGGCTTCACTTCGATTTCCAAATCAGAGAACTTGATTGGGCTACCGATAGTCAAATACTTACCACGCACTTTGTGATCTACTTCAACGATTGAACCACTCTTACGCAGGTCAGGTGAAGCAGCCAATTCTTTCATGGAGAGAACTGGGGCACAAGGAATATCGAACTTGCGGAGAATATCCACAGCTTCGTACTTAGTCTTGTCTTTGAGCCACTCTTCAATCGTTGCGAAGATGTCGAAAATCTTGTCTTGGCGAGCTTCAGCAGTCATGTAGGCTGGATCTGTTGCCCACTCTGGTTTACCCAAAGCCTTGGTAATTGGCTCCCAGGCATGGCCTTGAATGGTGAAGTAGATGTAAGCATTTGGATCAGTTTCCCAACCTTTACACTTCAATACCCAACCCGGTTGGCCACCACCACCAGCGTTACCGCCGCGTGGAACTACATCAGTGAATGAACCGTGTGGGTACTGTGGATATTCTTCCAAGTAACCCACTTTATCCAAACGTTGTTGATCGCGCAATTTCACACGGCACAAGTTCAATACAGCATCTTGCATAGAGCAAGAAACTTTTTGACCCTTACCAGTCTTTTGACGTTGCATCAAAGCAGTCAAAATACCAATTGCCAAGTGCATACCAGTATTAGAGTCACCCAAAGCTGCAGCAGAAACTGTAGGAGGACCATCCCAGAAACCAGTAGTAGAAGCTGCACCACCAGCACACTGAGCAACGTTCTCATACACTTTTAAGTCTTCATATGAGTGGCCATCGCTAAAACCTTTAACAGAAGCCAAAATCATTTTTGGATTCAATTCCTGAATACGTTGCCAAGAAAAGCCCATGCGATCCAATGCGCCTGGACCAAAGTTCTCGACCATGACATCAGAAACCTTAATCATCTTCTCCAATACTTCTTTACCTTCTGGAGTTTTGGTATCGAGGGTTAAAGAGCGCTTGTTGCCGTTGAGCATAGTGAAATACAAAGCATCCGCACCTGGAACGTCACGTAACTGACTACGGGTTACGTCACCTGAACCTGGACGCTCAACCTTGATAACGTCAGCACCATAAAAGCCCAATAACTGAGTACATGCAGGACCTGCTTGTACGTGGGTGAAGTCAATAATGCGAATACCATCTAATGGTTTAGTCATGTTTGTTTCTCCTTAAGTGTTTCTTATTTGCTTCTAAATTAATCTGTAATTACTTCTTAGCAGCTGCTGTGGATGGGTTTAAGTTTGTTAAACGTCCACTTTCAGTACCTGCGGTTTCATCAATAACAGCATTGATGAGAGCTGGTTTACCGGCAGCAATAGCTTCTGTTAACGCTGCTTCCAATTCTGCTGGAGTAGTTACGTAGTAACCAACACCACCAAACGCTTCAATCATCTTGTCGTAACGTGCATCCTTAACAAAAACAGTCGGAGCAACATCAGCGCCGCCAGTTGGATTGACATCGGTACCACGGTATACACCATTGTTGTTAAACACAACAGTTGTGATTGGCAAGTTGTAACGACAAACTGTTTCGAGTTCCATGCCGCTAAAGCCAAAAGCGCTATCGCCTTCAACCGCAACTGTTGGCAAGCCACTAGTCACAGCAGCACCAATGGCATAACCCATGCCAATACCCATGATTCCCCAAGTACCAGAGTCAAAGCGCTTACGTGGCTTATACATATCCACGATCGCACGGCAGTAATCCAAGGTATTTGCACCTTCGTTTACTAAATTGACATCTGGGTTCTTCTTAATTACATCGCGAATCACGCGCAATGCGCCATGGAAGTTCATTGGGCTTGCTTCTTTTGCCAATGTCTCAGCCATCTTGGCAGTGTTCTTGTCTTTCTTCTCAGTGATTGCAGCAATCCACTCAGCACTTGGCTTAGGAACAGCAGAAATACCTTTCAAGAGTTCACTAACGCATGAACCAATATCACCAATTAATGGGGCAGCGATTTGTACGTTGCTATCCACTTCGTTTGCTTGAATATCGATCTGAATAAATTTCTTAGGATCTTTGCCCCAAGTCTTACCCTTACCGTGAGCAAGCAACCAGTTCAAGCGTGCGCCAACCAACATTACTGCATCAGCTTCAGCCAATACAAATGAGCGCGCTGCAGAAGCAGATTGTGGATGGTTGTCTGGCAATAAACCTTTAGCCATTGACATCGGCAAGTAAGGAATTCCAGATTTTTCGATCAAGTCACGAATCTCTTTATCAGCTTGTGCATACGCAGCACCTTTGCCCAAGAGAATCAATGGACGCTTAGCGCCCTTCAATACATCTAAGGCACGCGCCACCGCATCAGCAGCTGGAATTTGACGGGGAACTGGATCGATGACTTTGAAAATCGATTTCTTGGCTTCATCAGCAGGCATTGTTTGAGCAAGTAACTGTGCTGGCAAATCTAAGTACACGCCGCCTGGACGACCAGATACTGCAGCACGAATCGCACGAGCAAAACCAATGCCGATATCTTCAATGTGGTTAATACGGTATGCAGCTTTGCAGTATGGCTTAGCAGCGTTGAGCTGATCCATCTCCTCATAATCACCCTGCTGCAAGTCAACGATCTCACGCTCGCTTGAGCCAGAAATCAAAATCATTGGGAAACAATTCACCGTAGCATTTGCCAGCGCTGTTAAACCATTCAAGAAACCTGGCGCAGAAACAGTCATGCAAATACCAGGCTTTTGTGTCATGTAGCCAGCGATCGCCGCAGCGTTACCAGCATGTTGCTCGTGACGGAAACCGATAAAGCGCAAACCTTCGGCTTGTGCCAAACGACAGAGGTCAGTAATTGGAATGCCAACTAGTCCGAAAATCGTATCAAGGTCATTCGCCTTTAAAGCGTCAATGACGAGATGGAAGCCATCAGTTAGTTGTGTGTTTTGGTTATCTGTTGTCATAGAATTTTTATATGAATTGCAGTCACCACAAAGTGATGGGTCTATGCAATTTAGCTTTCGCTAGCGTCTCCAATGAAGTTATTAATCGCACTACGGGTATTAGCCCCGCTTAGGCAGAAATGAATATTAGGCTCGGGGTGGAGGTTCATCATTGACTTCGGTCAATTTCCCCTTAATTCAGGCTCCCCGAAGGAGTGCAAACCCATAAAACTTAGATAAATAGCTCTTTATGCTTAGTTTTAAGGCGACTCAAGGTCTCGGGGGAGAGATTGAGATAAGCAGCCAACTCCTTTTTAGGAAGCAGCTCAAATAAGTCCTCATATTTACGTAGAAAACGCTCTACCCGGCCTGGAGCATCAAGCATATGCAAGGTAATAGTGTGGGCCATGATCTCACTCATGAGGCGCATTACTTCGAATTCAAAGCTTTCCTTAAGAGGCTTATGCTGTTCTAAGAATTCTGCCCACTTCTTTAGCGGCATCCGAGCTACTCGAGCCTTGGTTACAGAGGCAATGCTGTAGGGTGCAGCAGTTTTTAGGCGCCAAGCGGCGTAGCTCGTTTCAATATCTTTTTCGATAGCAAAACGCAGAATCATCTCTTTGGCATCAGCACTAGAAACAATGCGCTTCAAAATACCATCTAAAACAAAGTATTGTTCCATCTGATGATCGCCTTGATGCAGCAAAATCTCTGATTTTTTGAGGTCAGAGATCTCTAAATTCCGCTCTAACTCGGCCATCGCATCCTGACTCAGGCTTTTTAGGACTGAGTTTTGACTCAACTGGAGTCTAATCAGGTTTTTTTCGGGGTGCTTATCTAATGCTGTCATGAATTCATAATCCTAGACCCTCTATTGTAGGCTTTTTTACCCTCCAAATTAGATAAAAACCCTAACCCATACTGGAGTTAGGTAGAATCGAATTGTCGTGGTGCCCTATTGCGTTGCAATAGAGTTAAACGGGAAACACTAAACGTGTGCTGCCCCCGCAACGGAAGGTGAATACGCCTTTTGCTCATTTTTTAGGCGTCAGGAATCTGACAAAGCCACTGTGCGTGTCAATCGCATGGGAAGGCCAGATTCTGATATTTACTAGCCCGGATACCGGCCAAGACAGGTGGAATTTCGCGGACGGGGACCTTCGCGCGCCGATGACAGCGCCTGGTCCCGAGATCTCGCGCCAAATTGACGCCTAAATCCCTGCACGTGAAATTCTGTTCGACCCAGCTTACGGGGAAGTGAGCTAGGCATTCGATAACAGAAAGCATGTCATGAAACAGCAGTTCAGTAAAAAAAAGATCGCTCTACTCTGCGGCGCATTTTTTACCATCAGCAATCCATCTCTAGTATTTGCACAAACTTCGCAATCCACTGTGATTGTTACCGGTTCGCGTTTTGAAGAGAATCTCAATGAGGTGCCCGCGAATGTGAAAGTTATTACGCGTGATGAGATTGCTAATTCAACGTCAAACAATATTCCCGATGTTCTCTCTCAAATTGGTGGTCTTAATGTTCGCAATATCAATGGTGGGGGTCAACTTAACCTAGATGCCACAGTTGATATGGGTGGCTATGGAATGACAGCTGGAAGCACCACTCTCATTTTGGTTGATGGCCAAAGAATTAACCCAATTGACTCTTCATCCGTCATGTGGGAGTCGATTCCGATAGATTCGATTGAACGTATTGAAGTACTTCAAGGTGGTGCCAGTGTGCAATATGGCAACGGCGCAGTTGGTGGTGTGATTAATATCATCACCAATGGAAATACCTCTAAGCTCAATCAAGCCAGTACAAGCTATGGTAGCTACAACACTCTTATTAATAATGTGATTCTTCGCGATACCTATCAAGATACCACCTATCAACTGACTGCAAATACCTCTAACACCAATGGCTGGCGACAAAATTCAGCAGCTAATGCTTATGCATTCGATGCGAAAGTCATTCAAAAATTTGGTGGGGTTGACAGAATTTATACCGATTTATTTTATGGCTATACAAATCAACAGTTGCCTGGTGCAGTTATTGGACAGGTTGGCAGCGGAAATCCGCAATCAGCCTTTTTCAAGAATATTGGCGCAAATAATACTGTTAATAACTCAGGATTTCGCTTTGGTGGAACCAAGGAATTGTCTAAGGGTTATATCGGGGAACTAGACACTTCGTATACCAATAAAACTTCCTTTAATTATTACCCTTTTTATGACACAGTGGCAGCTATCAGGACCACTAGCGGTGACCCAGTATGGTCGATTACTAACAATACACTTTCAGGCTGGCAACTCAATCTCTCTCCTCGAGTTAAGGCTGATTTTGGCCCTCTAGGTACAACGATTGTGGGATATGAGTTCAATAAAGCTGGTCAAGGGTCCATTAGCTCTTACGGCTCAAATCAACTAAATGGCTACATGATTCCACAAGGCTACATTACCAATCCTAATGGTCAAACCAATAATGTTCAAAACGCTGCCTTATTGAATCAGTCGGTGTATGGTCTTATCAAACTGCCAATTAGTAAAGGCATCAGCTTTGCTGGCGGCGCAAGACGCCAAACACAACAAGCAAATACTTACTACTCTGCTATTGGTTCAACTAATGGCCCTTCAACTGCAAACCAAACTTTTTCAGCCAGCGCTGGAGATGCTGCATTTAATTTCAATTACGCAAAGAACCAAAATCTCTACATCAAATGGAATCAATCCTATCGCTTTCCCAATATTGATGAATTTTGGGGCTCGAACCCAACTACTGGAGTACAAGTTTTTAATGGCATCTTGAGACCTCAGACTGCCCAAACTTATGAGCTTGGAGGCAATTGGATGCTCCAAAGCCTAAAAGTCAATGGCTCCATATTCTCTTCAGTCTCTCAAAATGAAATTACCTACAACCCTACCACTGGGGCTAACTATAACTCCCCAAATAACATCAATCGAAGAGGCGTAGTTATTGATTCATCCACTAATCTCACAAATCGAATTAGCGTTGCAGGCGGAGGAAAGTTTCAACGTTCCTACTATGCTGATGGACCATACCAAGGACAATCAATAGCGGTAACGCCTGACTTACTTCTGAATGCAAGAGCTAACTATTTAATCGACCAAAACTGGTCATTCGGTGGCGTAGTCAATTATGTAAGTACTCAGCATTACGATGCAGGAACCAACACCACCATATACAACTCTCTTGCATTAATGCCTTCATATACTGTCGGCGATGTATACCTAAATTACAAAACAGGTGGATGGGATGCTAAGTTCACGATTAAGAACGTAGGTAATGCTCTTTACGCTACTTATGGGGGTTATGCCTCCACCCAAGGGGCTAGCGGATCCTTTTCAAATAACTACTACTACTATCCTAGCGATCGCAGAGCCTACTACCTAACAGCTAAATATACCTTTTGAGACTGCCGGCCATAATCAAGGGCTCTTG
>CAJEZV010000057.1 GCA_903995005.1 uncultured beta proteobacterium | reverse complement strand
TTCCAGCTTTCCCAACCATCTTCTGAAATTGAATAAAAGGTTCCATTTGGAATCGCAGCTATAGCATCAAGCTGCTGGAATTCTCCATCAATTTTCGCTTCCAAGTCACTAAACTTCGGTGTTACTTGTTCGAACTCTCTTTCGACTTTAGATTGCAAGTACTGAATATTAAAAGTCGCAATTGATTTTAGATTTGGATTCTCTCCAGATATCTTTCTATACAACAGAATGGCATCATTAATCTTGCCTTCTCTGGCAAGTTGATTGGCTTTTTTTAGATCGCTCATAACTTTACACTTTAGGAAAAAGAATTCAGAAAATTATCAGGCAAAGAAAGCATGCATAAATTATCAAGTGATAGACCTTGATTTATAAATTGATATTTAGATAAATCATTTGGTTGACATTCATCACCCGCGAATTTTACCCATTCTTTTAGACTGTTTTCATTCTCAGGTATGAATATGATATTTCTATTGTTTAAAAAAGATGGGGCTCGCCACATATCAGATAGGACTACTGGCACACATCCCAGCATCAAAGATTCCCAAAACCTAATAGTATTTGGCCCTGACCCAGAAGGACATAATGAGAACACTGTATTTCTCATGATGTCTGAATATAGCACTTCTTTTTCCTCAATTTGTTTCATCAAACTGAAATCTAGTTGCATCCCAAAAATTTGCTTGTTATAAACCATTTCCTCAAAATGCCAAGAATTAGTCCTATTGATTATAGAAACTTGATTTTTTGGCAATCCAAATATAGTCTCCCTGATATTTGTAAGATAGCAATCAGGATCATAAGCTCCAAGAAAACTGTAAGTATATATTCGTTGATCTAACGGCTTTTTTTTGGCTTCAATTGCGGATGCATAGGAATAAGGATACAAAGGAAATGGGTGTATTTTTATTCCATCAATTTCACTGTCACTCTTTGTTGTGTGGGACCAAAACAGATCCGTTATTTTTAATTTATTGAACCAAGGCATTAAATCCAACGCATAAATATGCTGACATATCGTAGCTCTTTTCAGAGTTGTTTTAGGCGGAATATTTTCCAGAGCCTTTATAAGTAAATCACTTCCTGCGGGATTTTTTCGTTGGAAATCAATTAAATTTGCCCAAGGAAAACAAACCATCTCTACAAATGGACTATAAGGCAATTGCTCTTGGAATGATTGAAATGCCCAAAACTCAGTTTTTGCCGGCAATTGCCAGCAATCATCAAAAACAAGAATATTCTTTTTTCTTTGCCAAGTTCTGTTTGCGTGCATGGATCAAATTCAAGAAGCCTGTTTATGGGCTATTTTATGTATTTTTTCTACTCGAATCCTCTTATTGGAAGTTTTTTTCTTTTCTATCATTACCGGCACCTGCGTTGATGGCTCCACTTTAGTCTCAGCCTTGAGCTTTGCGCCATCCCGCTTTAAAGCTATTGATTCTTTCAATTTATTAATCATTAAATTTGCAGTAGCGCTAGAAAAATCTTTCCAAATTTTGATAGGGCGTGATAAAGCTATGCCGTTTGAAGCAAGTCGCTCAATAATTACTGGCAACTGAATACAAATAGCGCAAACTAAATTACGATCAACGTTATTTAGTTTAGCAAGAGCGGCAAAGTCTATAGCCGCATTTTCGAGAGAAAACCTTAGTTCGAATTTCGGTCCAAAATCATCCCTTGACTCTGCATACCAGCTATCAAAAGGAGGTAGGCTACCATTCACTAAAGGAAATTCTATTTTTGGATGTTGCGAAAACTTTCCAGACCCTGAGATCAAAGCAGCGCCTAAACGTAATTCTAACTTTTTCTTTTTATATACGCCAAACTCAATTCCATGAATTTCTAGCCACAAATGCTCATAATCTGCATGGACCAACTCCCTTTTCAGGGAAACATTTGAATATCGCAATATGGGGGGCAATTGCTCCACTGCCCCAATCAGGGACAAAACAAAAGATGACCAAAAGCTCGGATCCAGTTCATTTAAATTTATGTTTGCCCATTTGAGCCTCATTAAATCTCTCAGCGCTGAAATTGCAATCTTTAGGCACAACCACATTTCGTATGGCATTGCTACAAACTTGCCATACTCATCTTGCGATTTATTAACAAGCTCTGGGATGATGAGGAAGTCATCTTCTCTCCCATTTTCGTTTAGAAATGAAATTGCAACAGCGCCTTCTATCAACTTTATCTTAAAGAGAACAGTTTCAAAGACTCTACCCACATGGAAGCAATTTATTAACCTGATAGTAAAGCTAACATGATTTGAAGTGGTATCTACATTCTCCAAAGAAATCTTCTCATAATCGATTAAGTCGGGGTGCCTAGCTTCTAACCTTGTCCACCTTTCATTCGATTCCAAGACTAACTTTTCACCACTCTTATTCTCTCTATCAAGACCCTCTATATCTTCTTGTAATTGATATAACTGTCTTAGCAATAAACTATTTTCATTCAATGCAGATTCATATTTTTTGATCAATTCAATCTGGGTTTTTTTTAAGCCTGCAAAATCTTCAAAAGCTTTCATTTTTTCAGACCTCACAATGAGCGTCTCATTCAATCTAACCTCAGAAAGCTTGACTAATTCATCAATTTTTTGAGTTAACCCATGATTTTCATCAAATTGGTTACTGTTTTTGGATATTAAGTCGCTGATTTCATCCTGCAATGATAGGAGTTTTTCCAATAGTAGATTATTTTCATCTTTTAATCTATTGTTGGAAATTTCTAAATTATCTTGACTCTGCTTGAGCCTGTTAATAACATCATTTAATGATTGGTTTTCTATAGTAATCCGGAGAAAATCTTCTTTATCCTTTTTTTTCTTTGCTTCTCTTGGATTTATAAACTCTCCCGGTATCTCCACCACAAAGGGGTTTGAGGCAGTTGATTGAGGATCTGGATGATTCACAAGAGTAACTCCTAGAGTCGTCCATTTTTTTAGAAAATTAAGCATTACTTTTTGCTATTAATCTAGCCCACTTACTTTCGAAACAAAAAAGCTTGCGTTCGCTGCACCGCCTGATCAGGATCCTCTGCACCAACCAATAAAAGATTTAGCAGTTGGTTAGCTTGCTGCACCGCTGCTTGGGCATAATCATTTCTGGCTTGAAACAGAGTCTGAATTGCGATCAAAACATCAGTTGTACTCTTAACACCTGCTTCATAACTTTTTTGATTCGCTGTGACGCTTTGTCTTGCCGTATCCATCGCTTGACCTTTAATTTTTAAGGACTGCTGACCAGCTTCAATGAGCTCATACAAGCGCTGCGCCTCGACTTTGGCCTTGGTTTCTGTTTCAAGACGAATACTCGAACTTTGCTTAGCCTTAGCATAGGCCGCATAAGTACCCACATAGGATCCAATATCAAGAGGAATAGACATGGTTAGACCATTATTTTCCATATTGACGCCGGTGTATGTTGTCTTTTGGTAAGTATATCCAAGGGTTGGTAAGACCGCTGCTGATGCTTTAGCCACATCGTATTTAGCAATAGATTCATTAGCCTTGGCAGCTAAAATATTCGGGTTGGCTTTTTCTACTTGCGCTAAGATTTCATCTAAAAGTGCCACCTTAAAGGTTTCATGTTTGTTAGGCAGTGCAAAGTCAGTATTTTCTGGATACTCCCCCACAATCGCATTAAATTGATCTTTTGCACCCTTGAGATTTGCACGCAAGGTTAAGGCATCGGCTTTTGCTTGCTCAAATTTGACCTGTACATCCAGTAAATCAGTGACAGTGCCTTGGCCTAATTCAAACTTGCGCTTGGCGCCTTGGTACTGTGATTCCAAAGCATTAATGCGGCCATCATTCGCTTTAATCGCTTCGGTAGCGAGCACAATTTGGCTGACCGCATTAAAGGTTCTAGTGGCTAACTCCTGAGTATTGACAATAAATGTGGAATCTGCCAAGTTGCCCCGAGAATTAGCCTGCATCACTTCTGCGCCTTTAGCGGCATTAAAGATAGGCTGTGTTACTGATTGCGTGGTACTCGTTACATTGAGCGTTGGTAATTGTTGCTGCGAGAAGTTATAGCTTGGCGCATAAGCGAACCAGTTTCGCACCGAGTCAGCAGTAGTCGCCGTTTTTTCCGACTTTGCGGCTTGGTATTTCGGGTCATTTTTTTTAGCAAGGGCAAAAGCCGTTTCCAGATCGATTGCTTGTGCACTACTAATAATCAATGGACTTGCAAGCGAACCAGCAAAAAGGCCGGTTATGAGAATCGGTAGTAATTTTTTGCTCACGCCTTTCCCCTCTCTATTTTGAGCTTGCTTAGTGGCCGGTAAAACAAATTGATGTTCAGACATATTGCGTTCCTAATAAACGTTATAGCTTGATTCTAATAGAATTTAATCCCATTGGACCGCTTTTCCCTACCTTAAATCGCCCTCAGGCTAAGCACTGAGACTTGCCCAAAAATACCCTAAACTAACCCAAACTTCGCAGTTGGCATATTATTTAAAGGCCTTAGCCAACTTATCTGACAAGGGCTTGACTAAGAGGCTTAAAAAGCTACGTTCACCTGTCTTAAAAATCACATCAACGGACATTCCAGGCTGGATTTTGAGGTTTCCGAGCATCGCCAATCCTTCTGGGGTCGCCTCGACTTGGGCTAAATAATAGGGCTCACCTTGACCGCCTTCTGGCTTAATTTTGTCCACTCCGACCAATTTCACTGATCCGGGTACCACTGGGGTAATGTCCTGATTAAAGCCTGTAAAGCGCAAATCGGCCAAGAGCCCCATTTTGACTTTATCGATCAAGCTTGGGGGCACCTGAGCGTCAACAATTAAGGCGACTTCAGCTGGCACAATTTCTGCCAATACTTGGCCACCCGAGATCGTACCCCCTTTGGTATACACCTTCATACCGACCACGGTACCTGTCACCGGCGCTTTAATTGAAGTGAGATCGCGATCAAAGGCAACCGACTGAAAGCGATCTTTAAGGGCATCGCGATTTTTTTGGATTTCTGCTAACTGATTATCAATTTCTTTAAAGTAATTGGCCTGCATCGAATTGAGTTGTAACTCGGCATCAACCTTGCTGCGCAATACTTGATTGGCTTGCGATTTAGAGACATAACCTTCACTTGCTAACTGGGCATTACTGCGCGCCTCTTCAGCCAAGGTGGCCAATTGGGTCCGCCGACCATCTAAGACTGCAACGATTTCTGCGCGGCGGGTGTCAAATAATTTTTGCTGAATCGAGCGCGCTTCATCGACCTTAGGATCCCCCTTCCAAGCATCTAACTCGGTAGGCCACGTAATCGTTTTAGCACCCTTGCGCTCTGCTTGCAGGCGCGCTTCGGTAACGAGTGCATTGATGTATTGGAGCTGGGCAGCTGATAGTTCAGCCTCTGCTTTTAAGGGATTAACCCGAATGAGTACATCACCCTCTTTAACGACATCACCCTCTTTAACGAGGATGTCTTGCACTACACCACCGGTTGGATGTTGCAGTGATTTTCGATAGCCACTGACCATCACCGTACCCGTAGCGCTCACACCAGCATCAATTGGCGCAAAAATCGCCCAGAGAATAAATAAGCCAAAGGCAATTAAAAAATACTTCGCGGCTTTTCTGCGAATATAAGACTCTTCAATTTGCACTGGCTGAAGTGAGCGATTGGTAACCGCATTGGGGTGATAAGGATTCCAAGATTCAATCCAGCTCTCTGCTTTTTTATCGAGCTCTTTAAAATGCACCACTAACGCATTGGATTTACTTGCGCTCAGATCATCCGGGTTTGCTAGCTGTCCACCAGTTTGTGGTTTATCTTCTACTGACTGACTCATGATGTGCTACCCGCTGGGTTTGATGGCCCTGATGTTGGCGCTACATCACTTGACTGGGCCACTTGATCATTCGTAGCCTCCTTGGGCAAGGCTTGATCCACGACGCCATCATCCCCATCTGCGCTCACTGGGCTGCTGCCATCACCAGGAGGCACTACTTGGAGATTGCGCACGGCATTAATCATATCTTCCGCTGGGCCAAAGCCGACCTGTTGGCCATTGCGCAAAACGAGCAGACTATCAACCACGCTCACCAAACGCGGTCGATGTGTAGTCATGACAATGGAGCTACCTTGACTTTTCAGAAAGGCCACTGCTTGCACCAGCGCTGATTCACCGACTTCATCTAAGTTGGCATTGGGTTCATCCATCACAATGTATTTAGGGATACCGTACAACGCTCTAGCAATAGCTAAACGCTGACGCTGACCGCCAGATAGGGCATACCCCGTCTCACCCAATTCAGTGTCATATCCTTTAGGAAAACTCAGAATAATTTCATGCATGCCAATAAGTTTGGTTGCCTGCACCACTTTTTCCGGATCAATGGCGCCTAGGCGGGCAATATTTTCTGCTACGGTACCTTCAAAAAATTCAATCTCTTGCGGCACATAACCAATTTGTGGTCCGTACTCATCTGGATTCCAATCGGATAATTCAACCGCATCTAATCGCACTGACCCTTTGGCTGGCTTCCAAATGCCCACCAATAATCTAGCCAGACATGTTTTACCGGCAGCACTTGGCCCCACAATTGCCACCGCTTGACCGGGGCGCACTTTAAAGTCAATATCAATTAATACCGGCTTGTTATGCCCCGGCGGAACAGCAGTAGCCTTACTCACATCTAAACTACCCATCACTGAGGGCAATTGCATTTGCATTTCACGCTTAGCATCATCGATCAGTAGAGCATTTAAACGGTCGTAAGATTGCTTAGCCGCTACCAATTCTTTCCACTGGCCAATGAGTTTTTGGATTGGCGCTACTGCTTTACTAATGAGCAACGAGGCGGCCATCACCATACCGCCCGTAATCAATCCCTCCATTGCTAAAAAAGCGCCAAGCGCCATTTGCAATGATGGCAAAGACTTTTGTAAAAAACCGGACACCCCACCCATGAGCCCCGAGGCTTCACTCGCATTGACTTGATTTTGTAAATAACGATGATGTTGGTTGTACCACTTTTGTCGAATGGCCCCCATCATGCCTAACGCTACAGTTGACTCGGCATGGCGCAAACTATTGGAGGCTACACGGGCTGCCTCAGCATTGGCATCGTTAGCGACTTTAAGAATCGGAGTGGTGACTTTTTGAGTCAGGTAACTTGCTACTAACATCAAGAGGGAAGAAACTAAGGCAAAGACCGCTAAGTAGGGATGAAAGATGCCGCCAATCACAATAAATACAATTGCAAACGGAGCGTCCATCAAGGTGAGAACCCCTGGACCCGTTAAAAATTGGCGTAAATTGGTTAAATCACCTAAGAGTTGATGTACATTTACATTCTTACGCCCTACATAGCGCCTAAAAGAAGCATCAAAAATATCAGCCGATAAATCCCAGTCAATGCGCAAAGATAAGCGTACCATCAGGCGACTACGAATCCACTCAATGGCAGACCAAAATACATAGAGCGCCAAAATCAATACGGTTAATGAGACCAAGGTAATGCCACTACGAGCACTAATCACGCGATCCATCACCTGCATCATGTAGAGCATTGGGGCTACAGAGATTAAATCAGCTACAGCCGTGATACCAAAAGCAAAATAAAAGGAACGGCGACACTCATACAAAATCGTTTCAATCGGCTTGCGGCCATCCTTAGCAATTGCCCCCTCTCGTCTTTGGGGTTGCGTCGCTTCCTCTTGATTTTTGGCATCCGCTCCAAATTCAGCTTGCATACCCTCCTCACCTGCTTGCTTAGCAGATATGTCTTCTTCTGGATTTACATGAATATCCGATTCAGAAGCGGGAGGTTTAGGAGGCATATTCATCTAACTTAATTTTCATGAATTCTACGCTCGATTAGTGCTTAGGATTGAGTTCGTCAAATAAGGTGCCAGCTACATCGGTATGACCAATGATCTGTACTTCCGGTAGAACTGGGGTAGCCTGCAATGGAACGATGTCATTAACTGTCAAGTTATGCTCTGCAGTGTTATCTACTACCGCAATATTATTGATACCCAGTTTTTCTAAACGGCCCATATCAATAGTATCTAAGCCCTCTAAAATCGTCTTGGCAATATCGCTTGAAATCACGAGCGAAACATCATTAACCTTGGTTCCATCTAAGTGCTGTACGAAATTGGTAAATGGTTTGGCATCATTGGCAGGATCAAGAGAAGCGAGCAGTGCCTTAATATCAGCCAAGGCATTGTTATCGTCTAAAGGCAATCCAAGGTCAATATAAGCATGATCGACTGAATTAGCTAAACGGATACCATCTACATCAAGCTCGGAGAGTGACTTCAGATCGGTGTATAGGTGAGCAAACGAGTCAATTGAATCGACTGTCGTTTGTATTTTCGCAGTCGCATCAATAATGAGATTGGCAGTTGGTAATGCTTGTAACATACCCGCAGAAACCATTGCAGAAGCTAAGCTATCGTTAATTTGTACAGTGCCACTTTCCACTACAAAGTCGGTGACACCAGACTGAGTCAAGGCAGAAATCAAACTACCAAATTGCTGCGGCGTAGTCACGCCGCTATTCAGTAAATCAATGCCCAATTGACCAAATAGCGCTAAATCACTTGAATCAGATGAAATAGCCTTGCTTAATGCGGTATTAAAGTTTTGTGATGCTGCATTAGCACCGCCAGAAACATTGATCTCAAATCCAAGGTGGCCAGTACCAGGGCCAGTAACTAAATCAGTATTATAAATATCCTTGATATTGCTAAAGTCAAACCAATCGACGCTGGCACTAAGCGTTTCCTTAAGGGCAATATTATCGATGCCCATATCATGCAATTGGCTATAGATACTGCTGCCAGAAGCCGCTAAAAGACTATCGTCTAATGAAGTATTCAATGTGACATTGAGGTTATCAGCGAATAAACCAAGATTTGGTGAGATAGAGGCTAAATCGGTATAGCCTAAGCTCACATTAATATCGCTACCGGCAGCAACACCTTCAAAGGCGACCGCATCCACGCCAAGTTTTTGGAGTTCTTTTAAGCTCGTACCTAAGTGGGTACCACCTGCAATACCATCATTGGCGTTGACTGTGAGGATATCGGCTTGGGCAAAATCAAGGCCCGCAACAACGAGGTCGTGGGCTAAGGTATCGGTTAATTGAACGTGCGCGGCATTACCAGTACCACCGGCATCAAGCGTCACATTTAAACCGCTGGCATCTAAGTTGCTCAATGCAGTAATGTCACCACCACTTAAGATGCTATCGAGGTTCAGGTTATCTGCTGCGCTGTACTGGATGCCATTGACATCGGTATGCGTACCCACATCCAGGTTGATACGCACATCATCGATACCAGCATCGATCAGGTTGTCAGCATGACCCGCTAAGCTGTCGATCTCACCGAGTTGGTTTTGATTGACGTTTAAAGTGACGTTCAGATCATCAGCAAACAGATCGCTCGCTAAGCCACCACTAAAGACATCGCTACCAGTGCCCAGATCCAGGTTCACGAGATCACCGGCTTCAGCACCAGCAAAGGCCACGGCATCCACGCCAAGTTTTTGGAGTTCTTTTAAGCTCGTACCTAAGTGGGTACCAC
>CAJEZV010000056.1 GCA_903995005.1 uncultured beta proteobacterium | reverse complement strand
ATTGGCAATATAAATGCGGCCATAGGCAACCGCATCAGCCAAGCCCTCCTCAAGCACTTTTTCGCCCAGAGCCTGATCGTAACCACCTGCAGTAATAAATTTACCTTCATATATTGCGCGGAAGAGCTCTGATGTGACTGGCGCTCCGTCATTAATCTTATCTCCACCGCCAGCACCAGTTGCTCTTGGCTCGATCATATGTACATAAGCCAAGTTGTAGCCATTTAATTTTTTGATTGCCGCAGTAAAAAGGGCAATAGGGTCACTATCAGCAATATCATTAAAGCTGCCATAAGGGGAAAGACGAACACCTACGCGATCACTCGAGAATACTTTGCTGACAGCCTCGATCACCTCGCCTAAGAGACGCAGGCGATTTTCTACGGAGCCTCCATATTGATCAGTACGTTGGTTGGTCTTGTCTTGCAAGAATTGATCTAATAAATAGCCGTTGGCCGAGTGAATTTCAATACCATCAAAACCGGCTGCTTTGGCATTTTGTGCAGCAGCCTCAAACTCTTTCCGTAAACGAGCGATATCTTCAAGACTCATTGCCTTAGGAGTCTCATAGTCATGCAGCTTCCAATCGGCACCATAAGTTTGACCTGTAGCAGTAATCGCAGAAGGCGCTTCTGGAACACCTTCCTCTGGGTGTAATGAAGAATGAGAAATGCGACCCACATGCCACAGTTGAGCAACGATTGCCCCACCCTTAGCATGAACCGCTTCAACAATCTCTTTCCAGGCAGCAGTTTGCGCTGGAGAATAAATGCCCGGTGTTGCCGGATATCCCATGCCCAGCCGAGAAATTTGCGTTGCCTCAGTAATAATTAAGCCAGCACTCGCACGTTGGGCGTAATAGGTCTTTGCTAAAGGATTTGGGACATCGCCAGCGACTGCACGCATCCGCGTTAATGGTGCCATTACGAGACGGTTTTTTAACTGAATTGCACCCAGACTAACCGGGGTGAACATGATTTCTTTACCTGACATCTGAAGCCTTTTGTGAATAAGTATGGGATCGATCACTCTAACAAGAATTAATAACTTCTGCTGAATTTCGTTAAATAAGTCATCTCAAGAAAAAAAATCAGATTAAATTTAAAATTGAGGACTGATATTAAGGAAATCAATATGAAAACTTGGCAATGTATCGTATGTGGCTTTATTTATGATGAGGCTCAAGGCTTACCAAGCGAGGGTATTGCTCCTGGCACCGCTTGGGCTGACGTCCCTGATAGCTGGGAGTGTCCAGATTGCGGCGTATCAAAGTCTGACTTTGAAATGGTTCAAGTAGGCTAAGATCCGTTGATACTGCACTTCTGATTCATCCTTTATCCGCCTGGAGCTTAGCTTTGACCCAAAATACATCTCAATCTTCCAGCATTGTCATTATTGGCAGTGGCTTGGCTGGATACACCCTGATTCGTGAAATTCGCAAACTAGATAAAACAGCATCCATCACCTTAATCACTCGAGAGCCCGGTTATTTTTACTCTAAACCAATGCTCTCCACTGCTCTTGCAAGCAATAAAGAAGCTGCTCAACTCGTTTCTACACCAGCCGAAGGCATGGCAACGCAATTGGAAGTAAATATTCTCGCTGAGACTGATGTCACCGAAATTGATGTCGCAACTCAAACATTGCAAACAAGCAAAGGCGCCCTCTCTTATGCCAAGCTAGTAATGGCCTTAGGTGCTGATCAAATCCAGTTGCCGTTGGAAGGTAGCGCTGCCAATGAAGTTCTTACTGTCAATGACTTAGAGGATTACGCTAAATTCAGAAGCGCCATTGCAAATAAAAAGAAGGTAGCAATTCTTGGGGCTGGCTTAATCGGCTGCGAGTTTGCCAATGACTTAGTATTGGGTGGCTATGAGGTTGATGTAATTGATTTGGCATCCCAAGCGCTAGGTCGCTTATTACCTGAAGCCGCTGCAAAAGAATTACAAAATAAACTCAGTACTGCGGGGGTGCGCTGGCACTTCTCCACCACCGCTCAAGCCATCAACCGCAATGGAAATGACATTGAAATTAGTCTTGCCAATGACAACTCCATCTCATGTGATGTTGTACTGTCTGCGGTTGGCCTAAAACCACGGATTGACTTAGCCAAAGAAGCGGGCATTAAGACAGGTCTAGGCATTCAGGTAAATCGCGAGCTAGAAACTAGCCAACAAAATATCTATTCACTTGGCGATTGCGCAGAGGTTGAAGGCTTAGTACTCCCCTATGTCATGCCCATCATGCAGGCTGCAAGAGCCCTAGCACCAACGTTACTCGGACAAGCTACAGCGCTTAGCTACCCAGCAATGCCCGTCATGGTAAAAACTCCTGCCCTACCAACTATAGTTTCACCGCCAGCTAAGGGTGCCCAGGGTCAATGGAAGACTACCGCGACAGAAGGTGGTATCGAAGCCCGCTTCGAAGCTGACGACGGCAAGTTACTAGGCTTTGCCTTAATGGGTACAGCCACCTCGCAACGAGCAAGTCTCACCAAAGAGTTGCCACCATTGCTTCAGTAATTTGATGGCTGCGCTTTTGGAGTTGATGAAATAAAAAGGCCCGCAATGCGGGCCTTTTATCAATAACAATGAAGTGATTAAGAAACGATCACAAACCAAGTTGTGTTGTGTGACTGAGCAACCATCAGGAACAACATTGGTACTGAGAGCAATGTATTCAAACGGGAAGTCAGCATTGCAACACGTGCAGATTTTGCCTTCACATCAGGTTCAACAGCAACAATACCAAGAGCGCGCTTCTGATTTGGCCAAATGATGAACCAAACGTTGAATGCCATCACCAAAGCGATCCACATGCCCAAACCAATTGCGCGGAATGGAGCTTGCAATGTGAAGGCTTGATGTGCATAGCCATTAACGATTGCCACGATTACACCTGTAACAACAGTTAGAAGTGCGGCCCAACGGAACCAAAACAATGCAGTTGGAGCAATCACTTTACCAATTGCTGGCTTTTGCTCGTCAGGAATTTTTGGCATTGAAGGAATTTGCACAAAGTTGAAGTACCAGAGCAAACCAATCCACATCACACCAAACATCACATGCAACCAACGGAAAATGAATGGTAATTCGGCAGAACTAAAGTTGCCACCCAAAGCAAGGATGATGAGAATGAGAAGTACGAAACCAGCTAAAACAGTACGTCCCAAAGAAGTCAAGATTGATGCCATGAAAGGATCTCCTATGAGTAATAATGGGTCTAACTATAAACGATTCTGGCGATTTTGCTCGATCCTGCAAATTTTCAGAAATCATACTTAAAATAGAGGCTTAGCCCTCTTTGGGCATCAAATCTGCACCTGAATATGACCGGCACCCCATCCCCCCAAAACCCAAAACGAATCTTCATTCAAGAGGTAGTCACTCGGGATGGATTCCAGGCAGAAAGTCAGTTTGTCCCTACCGAGGAAAAGATTGCCCTGATCAATCGCTTAAGTCGTGCTGGATACGCCAAGATTGAAGTGACCTCCTTCACTAGCCCTAAAGCCATTCCAATGCTTGCTGACGCTGAGGCAGTCATGCGTGGCATTGATCGAGTCCCCGGTGTTGAATACACCGTTCTTATTCCGAACCTCAAGGGTGCCGAGCGTGCATTGAGCGTTGGTGTGGATGAATTCAATTTAGTGATGTCAGTGAGCGAAGCGCATAACCAATCTAACCTCAAAATGAGTCGTGAAGACTCGTTCAAAGGGCTGGCTTCTGTGATTGATTTAGCCCATGCGAACAATACTGCTACAAACATTTCTCTATCCACTAGTTTTGGTTGCCCCATGGCAGGTATCACTTCTTTACCAGAATTAATGCACTGGGTAGATCGTTTTGCTGCTGCTGGTGTACGCGGCATTACCGTCTGCGACACTACGGGCATGGCCAATCCTGCTCAGGTACAAGCCGTTTGCGAAGCAGTACAAACTAAATATCCTAAGCTGCAATGGACGCTACATTTCCACAATACCCGTGGAATGGGACTCGCCAATGCTCTTGCTGCTGTCAATAGCGGCATTGATCGCTTTGACTCTTCACTAGGTGGCTTAGGGGGCTGTCCTTATGCGCCAGGCGCCACCGGCAATATCTGCACTGAAGAGTTGGTGCACATGTTAGATCTCATGGGCTTTCAGACCAATATGCAGATCGATACATTGTTAGCGTGCTCAAAAGATTTGCAATCAGTATTTGGCCGCACATTACCAAGTCAATTATTAATGGCAGGTAAAGTAGATCGCGTCTATGAGGCGCCCTGCCAAAGCTGAAGTCTAAAAACAAAATGCCAGCAAGATTGACGTGCTGGCATTCATTGGTGAAGCATCTAGGTCTGCTTATTGCGCTGCCCAGCCACCATCCATATTCCAAGCTACCCCTCGCACTTCAGATGCATCTGGACCGCAGAGGAATACTGCTAAAGCAGCCAATTGCTCTGGAGTCACAAACTCTCCAGATGGCTGCTTCTCAGAGACTAAAGCAGTCTTTGCTGCTTCGTTGGAGATGCCTTCTCGCTCAGCTCTTGCATCTACCTGCTTTTGAACCAAGGGGGTCAATACCCAGCCCGGGCAAATTGCATTACAGGTAATGCCAGTTCGCGCATTCTCAAGAGCAGTCACTTTGGTCAAACCAATAATTCCATGCTTAGCTGCAACGTAAGCAGATTTTTGCGTAGAAGCTACCAAGCCATGTACAGAGGCAATATTAATAATGCGGCCCCAGTTTCTTTTTTTCATACCCGGTAACGCATGATGGGTTGTATGAAATGCAGAGCTTAGGTTGATTGCAATAATGGCATCCCACTTTTCTGTTGGAAACTCTTCAATATTAGATGTGTATTGAATGCCAGCGTTATTGATCAAGATATCTAGCGAACCAAAACGTTTTTCAGTTTGCTGAATCAGGTCCGCGATCTCAGCGGGCTTGCTCATATCTGCACCGTGGTAATCCACCTCTACCCCACAGGCTTTGATTTTGGCGATCGCTTCATCTTTCTCACCAAAACCATTCACCATGATGTTGGCGCCCTGCTTAGCCAATGCAATTGCCATTCCCAAGCCAATACCGCTAGTAGATCCTGTTACCAGGGCTGTTTTACCTTTTAAAGAAGACATATCAATATTCTCAACGAGTGAAATAATAAAAACATAGGATACAACGAATAGATTTAGATCAGATGCAACCAATGTCCCAATTGGTGCCAATAACTATCGGGGACCAAGGTGAGCAACCAAGTCATAGTGAGGTAGCGCAGTAGTTTTCCAATGAACATGTAGATCAGGCACGGAAACCAAGCCAAGCGGAGCCAACCAGCTGCAATACAAAGAGGGTCTCCAAAACCAGGCAGCCAAGAAAGCAAGAGCATCTTAGGGCCCCACTCTGTTAGCCATTCTCGTAACCGTCCATCGGTCTTTGCCACATCGGATTTGATTCCTTTGTTTGCGACATAACCCAGCCACCAATCAAACATTCCACCCAAGGTATTACCAATGGTTGCAACAAAGATTGCAACCCAGTACAAGCCTGGATTAAGAGTGGTGTATCCAAAAAGAATAGGCTCGGAACCTACGGGGAGTAATGTTGCTGAAACAAAGGCGCTGATGAATACAGCAGGCAATCCAACGGATGGCAAACCAAACCATCCGAAAAAATGCTGGAGCGCTTGATCCATTAAGCAAGAACCCCAGATTTTTTCAGAGTCGTAATTTGTTCTTCAGTGAGGCCAGCAGATTTAAGCACTTTATCAGTATGCTCTCCTAATGTAGGAGCTCGATAACGAATTGATCCGGGATTTTGAGAGAGCTTCGGAATAATTCCGGGAACCTGAACTTCTAGGCCATCAGCAGCTTGAACAGTCTCAATTACACCCCTGGCTTCGTAATGCGGATCTTCAGCAATATCTTTAGCGGTGTAAATCTTGCCAGAAGGCACTTCTGCTTCGAGCAGACCTTTAAGCACTTGATCAAGGGTCAAGGTTTGGGTCCATGCATTAATCGCCGTATCAATTTCAGCCACTCTTTTAGCGCGGCCATCATTAAAGGCCAAGGCAGGATCATCGCCCAAATCTGATCTACCAATTAAAGCCATCAAACGCTTGTATATCGAGTCTCCATTGCCGGCGATTAATACATACTGCCCATCAGCGCATCGATAAGCATTAGACGGTGCGATGCCTGGCAAAGCCCCGCCTGCAGGCTGACGTATGGCGCCGAAAGCGGAGTACTCTGGTAGTAGGCTCTCAGTCAAATTAAATACCGCTTCATACAAAGCGACATCAATCATTTGGCCCTGACCGCCACGAGCGTCTCGCTCATACAAAGCGAGCAATACCCCGAGTGCGCCATGCAAACCTGCGATCGTATCGCCAAGAGATACGCCCGCCCTTACTGGCACTTCATTTGGGTGGCCAGTGATGTAACGCAAACCCGCCATCGCCTCTCCAATTGCAGCAAAACCCGGCTCATCACGTCTTGGGCCATCCTGACCATAACCAGAAATGCGCAACATAATTAACTTTGGATTTGCTTTGTGCAACTCTTCCCAGCCCAAGCCCCACTTCTCTAGCGTACCTGGTCGAAAATTTTCAATCACAACATCTGCCTCAAGCGCTAACTTTCTGGCAATTGCCTGGCCTTCTTTAACACGCAGATCCAAGCAGATAGATTGCTTGTTGCGCGATTGCGCCTGCCACCAAACTGAGGTGCCCTCATGAAGCATGCGCCACTTACGCAAAGGGTCGCCAACGCCCGGTGACTCGACCTTGATGACCTCAGCTCCAAAATCAGCAAGCGTCTTTGAGGCAAAGGGTCCAGCAATGAGTTGACCCAACTCTAAAACTTTGACTCCAGCAAGGATTTGGTGGCGATTCTTTTGCATGTGAAAGTTCGTGTCCCTTATTTATCTATCTATACAGAATATTCAGTTCAGAATGAGGCTATTTTCGCCTGATTTTGATCATTCTCCTGGATTTTCAAATCTTGCTTAAACTAGTGCCTAAATCACAAAATAAACCATAAATCGAGCCCTCCATGAATCACCCTATTCCTAAACCAGATCAATATCAGGATATGCGCGAGGCCTTACGAGACCTCTGCGGAACATTCGACTCAGCCTACTGGCAAAAGGTAGACCACGAGCGGGGTTACCCAGAAGCTTTTGTAAAAGCAATGACTGAAGCAGGCTGGCTGGCCGCGTTAATTCCAGAAGAGTATGGCGGCTCTGGATTAGGTTTAGCTGAAGCCTCTGTCATCATGGAAGAGATTAATTTCTCGGGTGGCAACTCCGGCTCTTGTCATGGGCAGATGTACAACATGGGCACATTGCTTCGCCATGGGTCTGATACGCAGAAGAAAATGTACTTACCAAAAATCGCTAGCGGTGAATTACGTCTACAAAGTATGGCCGTTACCGAGCCCACTACTGGCACCGACACTACTAAACTAAAAACTACCGCTGTCAAAAAGGGTGATAAATATATTGTGAATGGTCAGAAAGTTTGGATTTCTCGTATTCAGCATTCTGATCTCATGATTTTGCTCGCTCGTACCACTCCCATTAGTGAAGTGCAGCGTAAATCTGAAGGGATGTCGATCTTCATCGTCAATCTTGCAGATTCTATTGGCAAGGGCATGGAAGTCAGACCTATCGCTAATATGGTGAATCATGAAACTAATGAAGTGTTCTTTGATAACTTAGAGATACCCGCAGAAAATCTGATTGGCACAGAGGGCCAGGGATTTAAATACATTCTTGATGGCCTTAATGCTGAACGTGTGCTGATTGCAGCTGAGTGTATTGGTGATGCTTATTGGTTTATTGATCGTGCTCGGCGTTACGCGAATGATCGCGTGGTATTTGATCGTCCGATTGGAAAAAATCAAGGTATTCAGTTTCCGATTGCAGATAGCTATATTGAAACTGAGGCAGCTAATCTCATGCGCTTTAAAGCCTGTGAGCTGTTTGACAACCATGAGCCTTGTGGACCTGAAGCGAATATGGCGAAGTATTTGGCTGCCAAAGCATCCTGGGAGGCTGCTAACGTATGCTTACAAACCCATGGTGGATTTGGCTTTGCCGATGAGTACGATGTGGAACGAAAATTTAGAGAAACGCGCCTCTATCAAGTAGCCCCAATCTCAACAAATTTAATCTACTCCTATATAGCCGAGCATGTTCTTGGTCTACCAAGATCTTTTTAATAAACCATTATGAGCATTCGCCCGCTTGATGGAATTACTGTTGTTGCACTAGAACATGTTATTGCCGCCCCATTCTGCACTCGCCAGCTAGCAGACCTAGGAGCACGCATCATCAAAATTGAACGTCCTGGAGATGGCGATTTTGCAAGGGGCTACGATACTCAAGTCGATGGACTTTCATCACACTTTGTATGGGTTAATCGGTCAAAAGAAAGCTTAACGCTCGACCTGAAACAGGATTCAGCTTTAGCAATACTCAAGCGCCTACTTAAGACTGCCGATGTCTTTATTCAAAATCTTGCTCCAGGTGCGGCAGCTCGTATGGGTCTGAGCCCAGAGGTTTTGCAGAAAGAAAATCCTGGTTTGATTACCTGCGCTATTTCAGGTTATGGCAACGACGGTCCCTATCGCGATAAAAAGGCCTACGATCTCTTGATACAAAGTGAGGCGGGCTTTCTTTCGATTACAGGAACGCCCGAAACACCCAGCAAGGCCGGAAACTCCATCGCCGATATTGCAGCAGGCATGTATGCCTATACCAATATCTTGGCAGCCCTATTACAAAGAGGAAAAACTGGCAAGGGTACAGTCATCGACATCTCCATGTTAGAGGCCCTGGGTGAGTGGATGAGCTTTCCGATGTACTACGCCTACAAAGGCGCGAACCCACCAGCAAGAAACGGTGCGTCTCATGCAACCATTTATCCCTATGGCCCTTTCAAAGCTGGCGACGGTAAGACTGTCATGCTGGGTCTTCAGAATGAACGTGAATGGGTGCAATTTTGCGAAATAGTCTTAGAGAACCCATTACTTGCTAAAGATGAACGCTTTGATCGAAATTTCAAGCGTAATGACAAACGGGCAGAATTACTCGAGATTATCAATGCATGCTTTAGCAAGCTGAGTTCAGAACAGCTGATTGCGAGACTAGAAAAAGCTCAGATTGCCAACGCCCATCTGAATGATATGGAAGGCCTTTGGAAGCATGAGCAGCTGAGAGCTCGCAATCGATTTACAGAGGTTGGCACACCCAATGGTCCTGTTGCGGCGCTACTACCCCCGGGACTCAATGACAGTTACGACTATCGCATGGATCCCATTCCAGCTGTAGGCGAACATACCGACTCCATCTTGAAAGAGTTAGGCTTAGCAGAAGCTGATATCGCCAGTATGCGCGCTAGTGGCGCAATTTAAAGCAGCGGTGATGTGAGATGGGCAGCGTTTTCAAGGTAATGATACCAACGCGGCCGTTTTATCCAACTAGCAAGGTCGACATAATCTGATTTCTCTAAATAAGTATTGATTAGCTTTTGGAGTTTGACGCAGAAGTCTTCGTTATACACAATCAAGCTGATCTCAAAGTTCAGACGCAAACTCCTTTGATCAAAGTTAACCGATCCAAAGATGGCAGTTCTTTTATCAATCAATAGGCTCTTGGTATGCAGGAGCCCGCCATGAAACTCTGCAATTTTCACCCCTGATCGCAACAAATCGCTGTAATAACTCTTACTACTCCAAGCCACCAATGTTGAGTC
>CAJEZV010000055.1 GCA_903995005.1 uncultured beta proteobacterium | reverse complement strand
GGAAGTTTTGTTATTGCTATTGATCCTTGCATTTTTGATCGTGTTTACATTGCCCAGTCAGCGTTCCGGTCGATACTTACTGCCGGTAATGCCAGCATTTGCTGCTTTAATTGCGCTGCATTGGGAGCGCTTGCCTTTATGGGGCTTTCGGATTGCCTTACTGCTCCAGGGAATCATCCTCGCACTGCTTTTATGGATAGGAAGCAATCTGCAGTTCTCTGGCTTTATGGGAACGGCTGGTACCTGGATTTATTCTTACTGCCATTGGATTTTGATGGCCACCAGTCTCATCATCGTGCTGATTGGTTTAATCAAGTCTCATCATGCAAAGACGTTGGCATTAGCAGGATGTTTTCTGACCTACTGTGCACTAACTAGTAGTCTTGCTCCCTTGGAGGGAAAGCTAGGGCGTTATTCAATCGAAATAATGACTCAAGTTCAAGGTAAAGATGTTTGGGTACCTTGCGATTTCCGTGCTAAAGATGAAGAGTATCGATTGCTGTTGCCTGGCGCTAAGTTACATGGCTATTTAGCCAAACATGCAGCTAATACAGCCAAGCTCATCAGTTCATACCCCATCGTTGCAGTTCATGCACCGTTTGGATCTCAGCCGGAGCTATGTGACACTTGTCAGATTGTGGGGCAGAGAATGGAGATGCGCGCACGCCACTCTGATGAAGAAATTACTCAGATGTTGCAAGGCCAGATCGGCAAGCATCTCTTTATAAATGAGTATCTAGTGGTAACCCCAGCGATCGCCCCCGATCTTTCTAATGTGAAGGATGTTTGTAGATGAGTCGTGTTATTGCCCTCTGTTTTTTATTGCTGGCTGCAGTAATCGGCTTCTTGCATATTGATAGTCATCCGGTTTGGGCGCCGTTTACAACACATACAGCCCCTCCAGTTGAGGAAGTGTTAGAGGCTCCGCCCACCCTAAAATCTAAAAACCAAAGTGCTCCAAGTAAGGCAGTCATTGCGAGCCCTATTAGCACTTGGTTGCCAGAGACAGGCGCTCCATCAGTACACGCTGCATCTCTGATTGCATTAAATGATGGTGCTGTTCGAGCTTTTTGGTTTGCGGGCAGCCGTGAAGGCGCCGCGGATGTGGTGATTAATAGTGCTGTCTTTGACCCTAAGGAATCTAGTTGGAGCGCACCAACAGTTGTGATGGATAGAGTGAGCGCTGAAAAAGGCTTAATGCGTTATGTCGCTAAATTAGGGAACCCTGTTCCCGCCAGAATGGCCGATGGTCGCTTGCAATTATTTTTTGTCACGGTCTCGATTGGTGGTTGGGCGGGTAGCTCTATATCTAGTCTTATTTCTGATGATGAGGGATTAACTTGGAGTAATCCACAGCGCCTAATTAGCTCACCCCTCATTAACTTAAGTACCTTGGTAAAGTCTCCGGCAGTGATGTTTACAGATGGCCGCCTTGGCTTGCCCGTCTATCATGAGTGGGTTGGGCGTTTCGGTGAGTTTTTAAGAGTTGAAGCAGGGCAGGTCATTGATAAGCGCCGCATGAGTTCTGGACGTAGCGCTATTCAGCCGCTGATGTTTATAAACGATGCTCAAGATGCAACTGCATATTTTCGGCAGTCAAGAAGTGCAGGGCTAGCAAAGCAAGTCATTGCTAGTCATACTCAAAATGCGGGACAATCCTGGCAGTCAACTGCAGATTTAGCAATCGCCAATCCTAATTCTGCAGTTGCTGGACTGCAACTCAATAGTGGGGCACGTATTTTGGTGCTCAATAATATTGAAGTAGGCCGATATCGCTTAGTGTTGTTGATGGCTGACGCTAAATCAGACCAATGGCAGGTAGTTGAAGTAATAGAAAATGATGAAGCATTACCAGATGGTCAGCGTAAAGAGTTTTCCTATCCATATCTCATTAGTGTTGATGGTAATGATGCCCATTTGGTTTATACCTGGGATCGCAAGAAGATTCGTCATCGATATTTCTCGGGGGCTTGGTTAAAGCGCGCTCATAGTCAGATTGCTACAGCCCAAACAGAATCTGCTTCTGAGGAGGCTAAATAATGAATAACCTAATGCAAACCTTTGCTTTGATTGAGATGTCCATCACTTGTGCGGCTGTGATTATTTTGCTCCTACAAAAAACGTCTCCACAACCATTTCCGGTTATTGTCAAAGTATTGCTCATACTCTTGATTGCTAACCTATTTTTCTGGCCATTGGGTTTAGGTATGGAATTGCCACTTGCTGCTTACGTCCGGGGTGTAGTGGGTGATCTTGCTATTGTCACAACGCTCTTGCTTTGGACCTCATTACTGTCAGTAAGTAAGTCAATGCCACTAGCATTTAAGCTTGCCATCGCACTGATAGCCATTGTTTTTTATCCACTTGCACTAGGTCTTGGCATGATGGATCCCTATGCTTGGGGCTATGGCTCGATTGCATTCTTCATTACAGTTTTGTTCTTTGCCCTCGTATGCGGACTTGCCAATTGGAGTAAGGGCGTATGGATTATTGCCATCGCGATTCTAGCTTGGTCAGCACACTGGCATGAGTCTGCCAATCTTTGGGATTACTTGCTAGACCCTTTCTTGGCTATCTGGGCTCTGACTGGATTGATCGAGGCGCTTTATAGAAGGCGAAGAGATAAAGCGCGATCTGGTTATTTATTTAGACCAGGGTAAGAAGCATTGCTTGAGGGTAAAACTCCAGAAAGAAAAAAGCCAGCAAGATGCTGGCTTTTTATCTGATGCAGGTAATGCTTAGTCTGGAATATTAGCCTTACGAATGACTGGACCCCAAACGTTGATTTCATTATCAAGATGGTCTTTTAAGCCCTTAGCAGAAATCTTGTTCGCTGGAACAATATCAATATTGGCATCCTCTAAACGTTTCTTCACATCAGGATTATTGAGTGCTTTCTTTAGGGCGGCGTTGATCTTATCTAGAATAGGTTGTGGAACACCTTTTGGAGTGTAGACACCATGCCAAACTTTTACTTCAAAGCCTTTAAGACCTTGCTCATTTAAGGTTGGCACATTAGGAATCGCTGGTAAGCGTTTCATAGTAGTTGTGCCGTATGCCTTCACGCGACCATCTTTGATGTAAGGAATGGTTTGGGTGGTTTGGTCGCAAAGCAGATCCACTTGACCACCTAATAAGTCAGTCAGGGCAGGACCAGTACCTTTGTAAGGAATGTTAGTGAGCTTTACGCCCATACGGCTTTGGAAGAGCAAACCGCAAAGTTGAGATACAGCGCCGGGGCCAGCGTTAGCCATAGTTACTTTTGAACCATTGGCTTTGATATAGGCTTCCAGCTCTTTAAAGTTGTTTGCTGGCAAATCTTTTTTACCCAAGAGCACCATTGGCACATCGGCTACTTGACCAATGTATTCAAAACTAGTCATTGGGTCATATGGGAGCTTGTCGTACAAGGCATTGGCAGTAGCCATACCCATGTGATGAATATAAATGGTGTATCCGTCTGGAGCTGCACGAGCTACCTTAGTGGAGGCAATCGTACCGCCTGCGCCAGGAACGTTCTCTACCACTACGGTCTGGCCCAATGCTTGACCCATTGGCACTGCGATCAGGCGCGCGATAGAGTCTGTCGGTCCACCAGCAGCAAAGGGAACGATTAAATTGATTGACTTAGTTGGCCAGTCTTTTTGAGCAAGTGCATTGCCGCTCAAAAGTGCGCCAGCGGTAAGTGCTGCTGTGATTCCAGAAAATACGAAATTCTTGATCTTCAATTTGGTCTCCATCATGTTGTTATGCAGGCTTATTCTGCCAGTTTTTGGGCTTTTTGGGGAGCTTACCCTGTTAGTGTTTACCAGCAACCGCAATGGTTCTTTGGGCTAGTAACACAACTGGGCGATCAATCATGCGTCCATCCAGCTTGACTGCACCGCCTTTAGATGCTTTATCGGCCTCTATGACACGCTTTGCCCAGACCACTTCTTCTTCTGAGGGCATGAAGGCGGCTTTGACAATACCCACTTGCTTTGGATGGATACAGAGTTTTCCACCGAAGCCCATCCGCTTAGCGCGCTCAGCATCATCTTGAATGCGGACGACATCATCGGTCGAAGGCGCAACCCCATCAATAGGAGGGGCAATCTGCGCTAATCGTGATGCCAAGACGATTTGATAGCGGGCCGTCTGTAGTTCAGTTTCTTGTGGATCACACACCATACCCAGATCTGCCTGCAAATCTAAATTACCTATTGCAAGACGAATTACTTGATTGGAGTTGGCTATTTCGCGAAGATGATCTAAACCAATGGCAGTTTCAATCATCGGAATCAGGGCAGTGTTCGGTAAAACCAGTGCTGCACCATTCATCTCATCAACTGACTCGCTCTTTGGAATCAGTAGACAAGCAACATCGAGCTCTTGCGCCAGAATTAAATCAGCCGAGTAAAACTTACTACCTGGAGCGTTGCTGCGAATGACTAAACGCTTTTTTTGTTCAGCGGTAAAGCTGGGCCAAGCAGTCCGAATTGCATTGCGAGCCATATCTTTATCTTCGGCAGCAACTGCATCTTCCAAATCAATAATGACGCCACCAGCACCACTATCTAGTGCTTTTGCAAAACGCTCAGGGCGAGTGCCAGGTACAAATAAAAAGTTACTGCAAAAGCCTAATGGCGTATCAAGTGGGTTCATATGATGTGTAGTGAATTAATTACTTGGAAGTAGAGGGCCTACTTTGGCTTGTTTGCGGATATTCCATAAGGAATCAGTGGCTTTACTCATCTCGGTAGGATTGGCGCCTTTGCTAAAAGCAGCAAGGCGCATTGCCTTATCAGTAATCTCAGTGCGACTTAAGGTATTTCCGGGATCACCTTTGGGCTCGTCAACGCGCCCATCCAAAATTTGTCCGTTATTGAGATGTACTTTGACTTTGCCAATCCAGCGTTGTGGGTAGGCGCTATCAACCTCTGGATCCAGAGTCATGGTGACGCGATCGCGGAATAAGCAAATGGCATCATCCTTAAAGTGCTCATCGAATTCTTGAAGGCCAGCAAATTGATAGTGGGCAACTAGAGCAAGTACGGTGCCCATCGAAAATTTAGATTGATGCACTGTGGCTGGATTTGTTACGGGGCCCAATACATCAATCGCTCCTTGATGCACTAAGGTTTCTACTTTGGCAATGTCACTAGGCTTGAGTTTGTTAGCTAACATCACTTGCAATAGCGCATCCGCGGCAGGGTGGGTGTGACGACAGGAAGCATGAAACTTAAAGCTAGTTTCTGCTAAAGCCCAGCGAGTGCCTAATCGATCAACAAGTTTTTTAGGATCCGCATCACTCGACATGCCGGCAGCTAAACCTTGTTTACCTTCGAGAATGTGCTCGGCGCCAGTGAACCCAGCTTGAGCAATATATGCCGACATCAGGCCAGTTGCCGCAGCGTGCGCAGTATGTAGTTGTTTGGAGTCCGCGGCATCACGCAAAAATTCCCAAAGACCAGCGGATTGGGTACCAGCTGAACCAAAGGCATGCAGCATTTGTGCAGGCGATAGTTTTAATAGACGACCAACAGCAGCTGCAGCGGCAATCGTACCTGCAGTACCTGTGGTGTGAAAGACTTTGTAATGGGAGCGACCCAAAAATTCACCAACCCGAATGCCGACTTCATATCCTGCGACTGATGCCACTAACAGTTCTTCACCAGATGCGCCGATAGCTTGGGCACAAGCTAGTGCAGGCGGAAATACCACGGTAGCTGGATGAAATACCGAACCGTTATGCACATCATCTTGCTCAGCCACATGAGAAGCGGCTGCATTAGCCATCGCTGCTAAGAAAGGGCTCGAGGTTTTGCGAGAGATTAGAATTTCTGAGGGACCAGAGTGGCCATTATCAAAACCGCCCATGGTTTGCGCAAACTGGGTAATGGTTTCAACAGGGCGCGAGCCTTTGCCAGCAATTGCGGAGCCAAACCAATCTACTAGTAAATCCTCGGCACGGCTCATCACATTACTTGGAATATCGCTCGCTTTCAAATGAGCAGCAAAGCTAGCGAGTTCGCGCGATAAGTGTTCGGTACTCATCAAAATATCCTTTTATTCAGAGCTAGTGCATTAAGCCAAAATAGCAGTGGCTTGCATGGTGAGCCAGCCTTCATGGTCTTGTGCCCAAACAGCAATCGTTTTGCCACTCGGATCCTTTTCTAAATCCGGTTTGGCAGATACCTTAAAAATATTGATATCAAAGGTTGGGCGAATTGCACGGAATTCAAAACTCTTGAGTTTGCAAGCAGGAATGCTTTGACGCACTAGATCCACTAGCAAGGTGGCAATCAAAGGGCCATGCACAATTAATCCTGGATAGCCTTCTACTTCAGTAACGTATTTGCGATCGTAATGAATGCGATGACCGTTAAAAGTGAGAGCGGAGTAGCGAAAGAGCAGGACATCATCAGGCGTAATTGTTTTTGTCCACTGAGCATTGCTTGGGGCGGGTGTAGGAGCAACTGGTTTGTCATCAGGTCCTGGCGCATCGCGATAAACAATGTCGTGCTCTTCAATAATCACAAGACCATGTTGATTTGAGATCTGATGTTGGACCAAGACAAAAATCAAATCACCGGTGCGACCTGCTTTATGAGTAACGGATTCAATTTTAGAAACCCGTTCAATCTCATCCCCAACAGATAAGGGCGCCAACCACTGAATGCGGCTACCTGCCCACATGCGACGTGGTAGAGGAACGGGTGGAAGAAATCCGCCACGTTTAGGGTGGCCATCAGGACCAATTTCAGATTGAGGCGCATGGGGTAAAAAATAGAGCCAGTGCCACAGCTCAGGCAAGAAAGTGCCTTTACTAGGCGGCGGATCGTCGCGATTTAAGGTTGCGGATAAGGCGCGGATGGGGGCTGCCGTCACGGCATCCTGAAAAGACTCGGTTTTACCAAGCCATTCTTGTAAGTGGGTGATGGTTTGAGGTTCGATTCGCATAAGTTCCATTATGCCAACCTTGGGGAAAAGCTTAGCCCATTAAGACTGCTGCCAGATAGGCAAGAAGTCCAGCAAATGCAGACCCTCCCAGCACCGTAATTACCCCTTTTTGGTATTTAAAGAGTGCCAAGCCAGCCATTATGCAGATTACGATTGAAATCCAAGAGACTGAGGATCCTAATCCGCTCGGTAAAAACACGTGATAGGCAAAAAAGAGTCCTAAATTGGCGATGACGCCAACTACTGCAGCAGTAATCGCAGTCAATGGTGCAGTAAACCCAAGCTTGCCGTGAGTAGACTCAATCAGAGGCCCACCCACCAGAATAAAAAAGAAGGATGGTAAAAAAGTAAACCAAGTAGCAACACAAGCCCCAAGTACGCCAAACCAAAATGGATTGCTATTACCAATTAAATGTTGGATATGACCAGCTAAGTAACCAACAAAAGCGACGACCATAATTAGTGGTCCAGGCGTGGTTTCTCCCAGGGCTAAACCATCAATCATTTGATTGGCGCTGAGCCAATGAAAATGATCTACTGCACCCTGATAGACATAGGGCAGAACAGCATAGGCTCCACCAAAGGTGAGAAGCGCAGCCTTAGTAAAGAACCAAGCGATTTGAGGATAGAGCGTTTTCCAACCAAAGATCGCAATCAATGCTGCAAGCGGCAGTAGCCAAAGGCTAAATGCAATCGCGCTGTGCAAAATCGTTTTCTGAAGATTAAATTGAGCGTGTAGAGGAGTAGGGGTGTTGTCATCAATGATGGCGCTACCGTAATGATCCACTTTGGAATGTCCGTGAGAGCCTGTTTTCTGAAAGTATTCGGGATAGCGCTTGCCACCCCAGTAACCAATTGTTGCCGCAATCAGAACAATGATCGGAAAGGCTAAATTCAAAATGAAAATAGCTAAAAAAGAGACGAGTGCAATCCACTTTAATGCTGGGTTGTGAAGGGTTCGTTTACCAATACGCATAGCGGCGTGTAAAACAATGGCAACTACTGCAGGCTTAATACCAAAGAAGATTGCGGCAATCCATGGTACCTGTCCGAAGGTGAGGTAAATCCACGATAGCGCAATCAAAATAAAGAGTGATGGCAACACAAAGAGGGTGCCAGCCAGAATGCCACCCCAACTACGATGCATCAGCCAGCCGATATAAGTCACCAGCTGTTGCGCTTCAGGTCCAGGTAGAAGCATGCAATAGTTGAGTGCATGTAAAAAGCGCCGCTCAGAAATCCAGCGACGCTTCTCAACCAACTCTTGGTGCAAAACAGCGATTTGTCCCGCTGGCCCACCAAAACTAATAAAGCCGAGTTTGGCCCAAAACTTCAGGGCTTCACTGAGTGGAACATTCAAGCGTCTTCCATCCCACCAACAACTTGGCTAAAGCCGTTATCAACGTAGATGATTTCAGCGGTAATGCCGTTGGCTAAATCAGATAATAAGAATGCCGCGGTATTACCAACATCATTAATCGTGACATTGCGACGCAGTGGGGCAGTTTGCTCTACGGCTTCTAAAATTTTGCTAAAGCCTTTGATGCCAGAAGCAGCCAAGGTTTTAATCGGGCCAGCAGATATGCCGTTCGCGCGAATACCTTTAGGGCCAACCGATCCAGCGAGGTAGCGCACAGATGCCTCTAAAGATGCTTTTGCTAAACCCATGGTGTTGTAGTTTGGAACATTCTTCATTGAACCTAAGTAAGTCAATGTCAGTAATGAGGATTTGTCACGCAACATCGGCAATGCTTCTTTTGCCATTGCAGGAAAGCTGTATGCAGAAATGTCGTGCGCAATTTTGAAGCCTTCGCGAGAGAGGCCTTCCAAGAAATCACCAGCAATCGCCTCTCTTGGGGCAAAGCCAATCGCATGCACAAAGCCATCAAATTGAGGCCAAGATTTGGCCAAATCCTGAAAGAGGGCTGAAATCTGCTCATCACTACCGACGTCACAGTCAAAAATGAGCTCGGTATTGAATTCTTTTGCAAAATCGACAATCCGGTCCTTAAAGCGCTCGCCTACGTAGGTAAAGGCCAATTCTGCGCCTTCACGGTGACATGCCTTGGCAATACCATAGGCAATAGAGCGGTTAGAGAGAAGGCCGGTAATGAGGATTTTTTTGCCGGAGAGAAAGCCCATGTTGTGTCCTTTGCTTCAAATATGATTAGCTATCTACAATTGTTGCATATATGCCTACCCTAAGCCCCATTCGCCAACTCGTCCATTTCTTGCTCATAGCCACGCTAGTAGCGCTTGGGGCCAATGCAGCACAGGCAGCTCAAGGGATTTCCCAGTACGGTAAACCGAAATATGCGGATGGATTTGCCCATTTTGATTATGTGAATCCCAATGCCCCCAGGGGTGGCACTCTCACTTTGCCTAATCCGGGCCAAAGAACGAGTTTTGATAAGTTCAATCCATTTACGCTCCGAGGTGTCACTGCTCCCGGAATTGATTTGATGTTTGAATCATTGGCTGAAGGAAGTGCAGATGAAGTTTCTAGTATTTATGGTTTGCTGGCTGAAGATATCGCAGTGGCTCCAGACCATAAGTCGGTAACGTTTCGTATTCGTTCAGAGGCTAAGTTTTCGGATGACACTCCTGTTTTAGCTGCAGATGTTAAACACAGTTTTGATGTCTTGATGAGTGGCAAAGCACATCCGCGCTATAAAACTACCTTTGCAGATGTTAAAGAAGCAGTTGTGCTTTCCGAACGAGTAGTGCGGTTTGATTTCAAAAACAATAATGCTGAGCTACCCATCTTGGTAGGCACGCTCCCGATCTTTTCTCGTAACTGGGGAAAGAAGCCTGACGGCACGATTGTT
>CAJEZV010000054.1 GCA_903995005.1 uncultured beta proteobacterium | reverse complement strand
CCATAAAAATTTCGTTTATTTGATCTGGGGCAAGTCTTTCTGGATTATTTTTAACCCCGCTCTTAAAGCCTCCTGATAGCGCTCCCTTTCAGCCTTAATCGTCTCCGCAGTCCAAGAGAAAAATCCCTCGCCAGTTTTCATGCCAAACTTTCCACTAGCGACACGATCACTCAAACACTTGGCAATATTGGGTGAGTTATTGAGGCTAGGGTAAATCTTGGCGCCTCCAGCAGCATGCACCTCTAGGCCAGCATGATCTCGTTGCATAGCAGGGCCGGCAGCAATATAACGAAACCCAAAGCCAAAACGTACCGCTTTATCAATATCTTCAAGACTACAAACACCCTCATCAACCATTGAAAATGCTTCGCGTGATAAGGCATGTTGTAAGCGATTTGCCAAAAATCCTGGTAAATCTTTTTTAACGCTCACTGGAACCATGCCACATGCCGTCATCAATCTCGATAAGCTATCGCCAACCATTGGAGAAGTCTTTGCTCCATAAACTACTTCTACACAAGGAACTAAATGAGCGGGCATGAAAAAATGCAAGCCGATCATACGGGCTGCTGTTTTTAAACCTTCAGCAATTTCACTAATCGGAAAGCTAGTGCTATTACTAGCCAACACCGCCTCAGGCTTTGCATATTTTTCTAACTTTGCAAATAATTCTCGCTTGATATCAAGACGCTCCGGTACACACTCAATCACCAAATCAATCTCAGGCCAGTCGACCTCTTCAAGTGAACCCGCTACAGTCAATAAGTGGATGCGATTTTCATAACCAAGCTCAGTCATAGTGTTGATAAAGTAGTCTGGTAATAAAGCGCGACGCTCTGTGGTTGGCTCTACAACTTGGACAGCGCAGCCACCCCGAGCACAGACCGCAGCAACATCCGCACCCATCGTTCCGCCGCCGACAATCACCACCTTGGTTTCAGCTGGGGTAAACAACATTACTTATTCTCCTAAAGGGGCAGACTTTTCATTCAAAATCCACATACAATGTGGTCATTATTTCAATAAAAAACATAGTGAGACATGATCCCCGTCAATTCGGTGCTACAGGTCGGCCATTTCCCTGAGTTAATGCAGGCAGAAATTGATCGCCGCTTTACTCCTAGTTACCATCTAGATCCTGCGGCCCCCGCCCCCGCCGGAAACTTTCAGGCTATTTTGATTCGCTCCAATACCAAGCTACCTGAGGCCTTGGTCAAGCAAATTCCCAGTATTCGCATGGTTGCCACTTGTGGGGTTGGTTATGACAATCTACCTTTGGCATACCTCAAGCAGCAAGGCATTAAGGCCACCAATACTCCAGGAGTACTAAATGATGCTGTCTGTGAGCTTGCCATTGGCATGATGCTTGGACTAATGCGTCGCATCCCTGAATCTGAGGCCTTTCTCAAAAGCGGCGCCTGGGCAAAGACTCCTTTTAAGTTAACAAGCACTCTGGCTGGAAAGCCCGTAGGCATTGCAGGTATGGGTCGCATTGGCCAAGATCTCGCCAAGCGCCTCGAGCCTTTTAAGGTGGAGATTGCCTATAGCGGTCCCAGCCCAAAGCAGGTGCCTTATACCTACTACCCCAAGGTTAAGGATTTGGCCCAGAATTGCGATGTTTTATTCCTAGCCTGCCCCGCCACCCCTGATACCGATAAGATGGTCAACGCTGAGGTTTTAGAGGCTCTAGGACCCACTGGTTTTTTAGTCAATATTGCTCGTGGCAGCGTGGTGGACGAGAACGATCTTTTATATGCACTGCAACATAAAAAGATCGCTGGTGCTGCGCTAGATGTTTTTGAGAATGAACCAAATCCCAATAAGGTCTTTTTAAATCTTGATAATGTTTTACTAACACCTCATATTGGTAGCGCCACCACGGAAACACGGATAGCCATGACCAATTTAGCCGTAGATAATTTAGAAGCATTTTTTGCAAAACAACCACTTCTATCAGAAGTAGATCATTAAAACGGAGTCAGCATGACCATTTCTTTACATCCTTCCACCTTGCCAGCGGTGTTGTCACCTGTAATGACACCTTTTAAAGCAGATGGCTATCCAGATGAACAAAAATTACTCAAGCAATGTAAATGGTTAGAGGCGAATGGCGTTGGTCAAGCAATCTTTGGCACCAACTCTGAAGCGAACTCGATGTCTGCCACACAAAAGATGAATACGCTTACTGCGCTGATTGAGGGTGGTTTAAATCCACAGCATATGATGCCGGGAACTGGATCTACCTCCATCGAGAGTACCTATCGGATGACTGCCCATGCTTTGAGTTACCAATGTGCTGGCGTATTGATGCTGCCACCCTTCTATTACAAAGATATTACTGATGATGGTTTGTTTGCTTACTTCTCTGAAGTCATTCAAAAGATAGGTAACCCAGCATTACAAATTTATATTTACAACATACCTCCTGTCACCAAAATCAATTTAAGCCTCTCATTACTAGAGCGTTTAATTAAAGAGTACCCAAAAACTGTGGTTGGCATAAAAGATAGCTCTGGTGATTGGGAATACACGGAATCTGTAATCAAGTTATTAGCACCACATGGCTTCCGAGTTTATGCAGGTAGTGAAGTGTTCTTAATGCGTACACTGCGTGCCGGCGGTGTTGGCTGCATCTCCGCTACTGCAAACGTTAATCCAAAAGCAATTGCTGAGTTAGCTGCCCATTGGAGAGAGTCTGATGCCGATAAACGCCAAGCCGACTTAGATCAAGTGCGCGGTATCTTTGCGAAATACCAAATGATTGCTGGTATGAAAACAGCGGTAGCACATTACAGCAAAGACCCAGAGTGGTTAAGAGTACGTCCGCCCCTCATGCAATTGAGTGCTGACCAACAAGCTCAGTTGTTAAATGAGCTCAAAGCCATTAATTTCAGCATGCCAGGTCTTTAATTCATCACATTACAAAATTACTAGGAGACAAAATGAAGCTACTTAAAGTCATTACCCTTTCCCTTAGCCTCTTGTGGGGAAGTGCGCATGCACAGAATATTTCCATTGCAACCGGTGGAACTGGCGGCGTCTATTACCCAATGGGCGGTGGTCTTGCTGCAGTTCTTTCAAGCAAAGTACCAGGCATGTCAGCTACCGCTGAAGTCACCGGCGGATCTGTAGATAACCTAAAGCTAGTCGGCACTGGCAAACCCTATGTTGGTTTTTCGATGGCTGATGCAGCAAAAGATGCTCAATCTGGCGCTGATAAGTTCAAAGATAAACCGGTTGATGTTCGCGCCCTACTTATCCTCTATCCAAATCTCATGCACGTTGCTACAGTTGAATCTACGGGCATCAAAACGATGGCTGACCTCAAAGGTAAACGTATCAGTACTGGCGCCCCTGGTAGTGCAACTGAAGTCATGGCGTTTCGTCTGCTAGAGGCAGCCGGGATTGATCCCAATAAAGATGTGAAGCGTGAGCGCTTGAGCGTTGCTGAGTCTGTCAATGCGGTAAAAGACCGCAAGATTGATGCATTTTTCTGGGTGGGTGGCTTACCTACTGCAGCAGTAACGGATTTAGCAAACAGCCCAGGCATGAAAATTGTTATGGTTGATACTTCAGCTGAAGTGCCTGCAATGAATAAGAAATACGGTAACTTGTATTTCCCTTCCATCATTACCAAGCAGACTTATAGTGGAATGGCTAAAGATAATAACGTTGCAGCGGTTGCAAACTTATTAGTAGTGAACGCCACTATGTCTGATGATGAGGCATACAAGATTGTGAAAGCCATCTTTGACAATCAACTGGAACTTGTTCGCTCTCATGCTGAATATAGAAACGTGAAGTTAGATGCCCAAAAAGCCAATGCGACGCCAGTTGCATACCATCCTGGTGCCTTAAAGTACTTTAAAGAAAAAGGTGTCAAGGTAAACTAAGCTAGATCGGGGTGAGTTAATCTCACCCCTTCTGCTTTAATGCGGCACATAAATAGAAATATAAACAGGCTGAGAGATGAATCAAAACGCAATTGACAATGAAACCCAAGAAAAGTTAGATGCCTTCATTAAGCAGGAAGAAGGCGACTCTAATGACTATAAAGGGCTACTAGCCAAATTCATTACCTTGGTTGCGGTTGGCATGTCTTTGTTTCATCTCTATGCAGCCTATTCGATTGTTCCAACACAGCAATTGCGTGTGATACACGTTGCCTTGGTTTTATTTTTGGTTTTCTTAAGTTTTCCGATTGCTGCTCGCTTTAAAAACAAGTTGATGTTTTGGGATGTTTTATTTGCCGTCGGCTCCGTTGTGATTGCCTATTACATTCTCTCGGGTGGCGATGATTTCATGGACAGAAACACAGCGCCAAACTCTACTGATGTCATGGTGGGCATTGGTCTTATCTTGCTTATCCTTGAGAGCGTGAGAAGAACCAATGGCATGGTCTTAGTAACCGTTACTGTTCTCTTCTTGCTATATGTTTTCTTTGGCAACTACCTGCCTGCTCCATGGACTCACAAAGGCTATGGTCTCGATCGCCTAGTTGGTTATATGTATATGAGCCTAGAAGGAATCTACGGTACCGCAGTCGATGTCTCTGCAACTCTCATTATTTTGTTCACCATCTTTGGCGCCTTCTTACAATTTACGGGTGCCGGCAAGTTCTTTATTGACTTTTCTTTTGCTGCAATGGGCGGTAAATCCTCAGGGGTTGGCAGAACTATTGTGTTGTCCTCATTCTTAATGGGTGGTCCTTCCGGATCAGGTGTTGCCACTACCGTCACTGTAGGCTCAGTTGCCGCACCCATGCTTGAGAAGGTTGGCTATGAAAAGAATGCTGCCGGCGGCCTCTTGGCTGCTGGAGGTCTTGGTGCCATTATCTCGCCACCAGTTCTGGGTGCAGCGGCATTCTTGATTGCAGACTTTTTAAAGATTTCTTATTTAGATGTGTTGCTGATGGCAACCATCCCAACCATCCTCTTTTACCTTGGCTTATTTGTCATGGTTGAGATTGATGTTCGTAAATACGGGATGAAGAATATTCATTTTGAATCAGCCGAGAGCGCCTGGTCACTTACGAAAAAATACTGGTTCCATTTCTTCTCACTAATCTCGATTGTGGTATTCATGATGTATGGTTTCTCACCAGTGATGTCGGTATTTTGGGCAACTGTGGTGTCCGCTTTCTCTAGTATGTTGCGCGAAGATACTGCGATCATTCCTTGGGCGTGGTTTAGAGGTAAAGAGCCTATTCTTTCAGGACTTTACAACTCCAGCCTCACGAAAGCGCTAGCATCAGGATCTACTGGAGTATTGGCTATCGCTGCAACCTGTGCAGGCGCTGGATTAATTGTGGGTACCGTGACCCTAACTGGCCTTGGATTGAAATTTAGCTCGATTGTGATTCAGTACGCAGGTGGCTCACTCTTACTCACTGCAATCTTTACCGCCTTAATTGTTTGGATTGTGGGTCTCGCTGTTCCAGTCACAGCTTCATACATCATCTGCGCAGTGATCGCAGCGCCAGCATTGATTAATTTAGGTGTGCCTGCCTTTGCAGCTCATATGTTTATCTTTTACTATGCCGTTCTCTCCGAGGTTTCCCCTCCAACAGCGCTCTCTCCATTTGCGGCTGCAGCGATCTGTAAAGGAAATCCCTATAGGACCACTTTACAAACCTGGAAATATGTAGCGCCAGCGATTCTGGTGCCATTTATGTTCGTATTAGATAAGTCTGGAGTCAGCCTGCTATTGATGGGATCAAGCAGCGCTCTAGAACAGGCCGATTGGATGCAGATTGCTTGGATCTCCTTTACTGCAGTGGTCGGAATCATCTGCTTGGCTGGCGGTCTTCAAGGTTGGTTTATTGAGAAAACCAAAATTTTTGAACGTGTCATCATGGTGGTTTCAGGTGTTGCCCTAGCTTATCCATCAACTGAGGCTGACCTCATTGGCTTTATTGGCTTTGGTCTCGTATTGATTACTCAATCGATCACGTATTTCAAACTCAATCGCAAAGCTTCATAAGATAAAAACTCTACAAAAGCCACTAACTCGATATCAACAATAAAGCCCGCATTTGCGGGCTTTATTGTTTTACAGGCTTTTCTTGATTCACTTAAGTAATCTTTGTCCAAGCCGCCTTACCAGCATACGTCTTGACTGCAGCCTCATCAAACTCAAAGCCTAACCCTGGTGTTTTGTGCAAAATCAGATCGCCATTCTTGAAAGTCAATTGCTTATTGATCAATCTACGGAAATTGAGAACTTGATCATCCAAGAAGAATTCCACAAAACGGGCATTCGGTGTCGCAGCAACCAATGGTGCATGTAGATCATGCATCCAATGAGGACAAACGATGACACCCTTCAAATCTGCATATGCTGAAATCCTACGCCACTCTGTGATTCCGCCACAGACAGCAGCATCGGATTGCAAAATCATTGCGCCGCCAGCATCAATCAACTCTCTAAAACGCCAACGACCTGCCTCCATTTCACCGGTAGCAACGTTAATCTTAGTCAGACGAGCAAGGGCAGCATGCAAATCAATCGCGTCTGGTGAAAATGGCTCTTCAATCCAATATGGGTTGTAGGCTTCAAAACGACGCACATACTCTAGTGCGGTAGGTAAATCACGCCAAGCATTATTAGCATCTAAGGTCAGCAAAATATCATCACCAATCGCCTTACGTGCAGCTGCCACTCGAGCCTCTTCTTCAGAAGGTGATAGACGACCAACCTTCATCTTGACAGCCTTAAAACCTTGCTTTACGTAAGACTCCATTTCCTTGCCAAGCTTGGCTGGAGTTTTGCCCTCAAGGTAATAACCACCACTTGCATATGCAGGGACTCGATCATCCACCACAGAGCCAAGGTACTGGTGTAAAGGTAGGCCCACTGAACGCGCATTTAAATCCCAAAGTGCTGTATCCAAGATCGATATACCGCGCATGACTGCACCGGTGCGTCCCTGCAAAATGGATTCGTTATACATCTCCATCCATAGACCTTCACTGCGATGACTATTTTGGCCAATCAGCTTTGGCGCCAAGAGTTGCTCGACAGCAATTTTGGCAATATCTCCACCAGCACTACCAACATAACAAAAGCCAATACCCTCATTGCCATCCTTGCCACGAACCTTTACCAGGCAATAGTGACGCTCAGAAACAGTACGAGTGGAAAATGAGGTCACTTTATCTAGCGGAACGGCTACTGAAGCAACCTGAACGGATTCAATAATCGGCATCTGGACTCCTTAATTCAAAAAATGATTGTATCGATAATTTAACTAGTCGGTATCTGTCCGAATAGGGAATAATTCAGCTATTACGTAACTAACTGGTGAGTAGGCTATGGGTAAAGTTGTTGTCATTGGAACTGGAACTATGGGCGTAGGCATAGCAGCAGGATTTTTAGCCTATGGGACTGATACCGTCATTTTGGGACGCTCCCCAGAAAAAGCCGAAAAGTGCTTTGAGGCAATTCAGGCATGTGCCAACTCTATCAACACTAATTGGCAAAAGCTTGGAGCAAGCCTAAGTGCTGGCAGCATAGCCGAATGGAATGACTGGGAAGATACTGCATTAATCATTGAAACTATTTCTGAACGCTTGGATCTTAAAAAAGCAATTTTTGCCGACCTTGATCAACGCGTACCATCACACATCGCAATTGGCAGCAACAGCTCAGGCTTTCCAATCAGCGAAATAGCGAAGGATCTCAAGACTGCGCATCGTATGCTCAATACCCACTATTTCATGCCAGCACATATCGTGCCCTTAGTGGAAATTGTGCTGGGGAAAGACTCCGATCTAGATATAGCGAATCAAGTGTGTGAGTTCTATCGAGTACACGGTAAAAAACCAGTGTTAGTCAAAAAGGATATTCCGGGATTCTTGGCTAATCGCATTCAACACGCCTTGATGCGTGAAGCGCTTTCTCTAGTACAAGATGGAATTGCAACACCAGAAGATATCGACACTGCTGTTCGTTATAGCTTTGGCTTTCGCTATGCCGCTGTCGGACCAATGACGCAAAAAGAAATTTCTGGATGGGAAGGTATGACCCTGGCTGCAGAATTGATTTACCCCTCTCTATCCAATATCACCGCGCCCCCAACTTGCATCACCAACCTAGTGAAAACTGGCAAAACTGGTATCAATAAGGGTGAAGGCCTTCGGAGCTGGAGCCCCGAGGAGGCAGCAATCATGAAGCGGAACTATGAAGAGCGCCTCAAGGCTGCATTTGCTGTGCTCAAGATCGCGCCAGATCAAGATTAAATTGAATTTGCTGCACTACAACATGATTATCGAAGTACTGACTCACATTATTAGATAATTACGGGGTGAATAAAAAAGTAACTCGTAGCTCACTCCTGTTGAGAGGAGCACTCATTCTGATTGGATATACCTGCCTCAGCGGACCGCCCGGGGTTATATCTTCAGTTCAGGCGCAATCAAACCAAAGCAATAAAAAGGTAATTGTCCAAAATACAAAACCCGTTGGCTTCAAAGATAGCGCCGCAAGAGGATCTTCAAAAACTAATAGTCTAAATCCTACCCTGTTCCAGCGCAAAGATCCGAATGAGATAGATCTTGATGGCCCCAGTAACCTTGACTATCGAATCATTCAAGGCTGTCTGAGACGAAATTTTAATGAAGATAATTTGCCCTCCAGCATCGGCATAGACAACCAAGCATTTTCAGAGTTTTTCAAAAACCAAACTAAGACATTCTTTGATCGGATGCGTGGGGACTGCATTCCGTATGCTGCCGCATTTGGTAGTCGCAATCGTTTTGACTCGCTCAGCATTATGAATGGTCCTATTCAAGACAATAAAACAGAAGTATGGACATTCACACCATCTGCTTTTGGTGGATTCTTGGTTCAACAGGACTACCTCAAAAATGAATCGAAGAATCTCACCGAGATACAGCTTCCATTGCGCGATGTTTTATATGATCCACGCAAAGTCGGAGATATTCTGCCAGTCGAATTGGTTTGGGAATTAAATTCTCTGATTAAACAGATCTACCCCGAAGACAATAGTTCGCTAGAAAATACTAATAGCGTAGTACGTTTAATTGTTGATTTTGGCGACCGCGAGCGATGGGCGCAAATCTGGGCGACTGAGATTATTGATCCAGCGAATAAAGAAGTATTTGCAAGCGCCTACTGGGTCGATCGTAATGACATCCCCGGCGGATTTTTTACTGGCAGCGGAGAATCTTTAGAGCGATCTTTTTGGACCAATCCACTAAGCTACAGACGTATCTCACGCGGGGTTGGCAGCGTGCGCGCTGGGAGTAAGCGGCCAAGTAATAGCGCTTCAGCAGCCCAAACGGCGCCGCCCAAGCAACGCTATCGTACCCATATGGGCATAGATTACGCTGCCCCTACTGGTACGCCAATTTTTAGCGTAGCCAATGGCAAGGTTGCCCATCTTGGCTATAGCGGAGCTTTTGGAAATTTAATTATCTTGGAGCATCCCGGCAACTATCACACTTACTATGCTCATTTAAGTAACTACAACGTTGAACTTCAGGTTGGCAATGAAGTGCGTCGTGGCTTAGAAATTGGTTATGTTGGATCTACCGGAAGATCTACTGGTCCACATCTTCATTTTGAACTCAGGAAAAATGGTGTGTATGTTGATCCGTACGCATTGAAGACTCAGTTAGATTTATGGTCTATGCGTAACAATGAGAGCGGCCAACTCACAAGAGAAATTCTGTTGCTAGGAAGCCCCATCAAACATAACTGATCACCAATAAAATAGGGTCCAAATGGACCCTATTTTTTAATACCACTTAAGCGACTCAATTAACCAAGCACTAATACCGGCAACTTAGAATGCACAATCACTTCATGTGTTTCGCTACC
>CAJEZV010000053.1 GCA_903995005.1 uncultured beta proteobacterium | reverse complement strand
ATCCTAGCGGGAGAATATTAAATAAGGCGTCAAATAGAGAGTTACAAACTTCTTGGATCAAATAGACGGAACCTGCATAGCCCATGAAGGGGGTACCGGTATGTCTACGAATAATTGCCCCAGGTAATGAAGCAGGAATGTAGGAGAAACGAGCTCCGATTTCACTGCCATACATGCGCTCGTTATAACTTCCAAACATCACTAGCGGTGTTTTCTTCTGCACTAGCTCACGAATCTCAACGTTATTCGTTTTATTGCCAGGCATTCTAGAAACTGCAAAATTACAAGGAAGTCCCATCTCCTCTTCGAGAAAATTTCGAATTCCTCGGGTATAGGTTTCATTAGCAACAATGGCAAAACTGGCGGTGCCAAAAAAGTCCTGAGTAACAGAGCGCCATAAATCCCAAATAGGCTTGAGTGTGGTGTGTTTTTCTTTTTTCAATAAACTCTTCTACATCGAGTTCACAGAGCTCGCCCAACTTTCTTAGGAAAGCCGTTGTAGATTGCATGCCAATTGGAGCTTGTAGATAAGGGCGCTCTAAAGTTTCACAAAGTAAACGTCCATATTCACGATACATACAAACATTGACATCGGCATCAGCTAGCTTGGGAACATCGGCAAGATGCGATCCAAGCGGAAATACCATATTGACTTCAGCGCCGATGCCCTCAATTAAGCGTCGTATTTCGGCTAAATCACTATATAAATTAAAGCTGCCATAGCAAGGGCCAATAATATTAACTCTCGGCTTTTCGCCAGCAACTCTTTTACGTTCTGGAATTTTTTTAAGACCGTACTCTGTCCATAACCAATTCATTGCACGATTTGCGCATTGCCACTGGTCTTCATCAATTGTTCTTGGTAAGAAGCGCTTAATCCCTGTGCCCTCTGGAGTCACCCCGCCGCCAATCATTTCAGCGATCGATCCTGTGACTACTACCGCTGGCAAATCCGGATCCAATACTTTATGGGCACGCTTCATTGACTCTTCTGTGCCCTCTCTACCTAACTGCTCCTCAGCTAAACCGGTTACTACGATAGGCAGCTCATGGGGAGGTAAAGCATCGGTATAGTGCAATACGGATGTCACAGGCAAGTTTTCGCAGCCAACAGGACCGTCAATCACCACCTGTAAACCCTTCACAGCGGTGAAAACATATACTGCGCCCCAATAGCCGCCAGCGCGATCGTGATCAAGAACTAGCATTAGCCCATCTCCTCAGCTTTTTGCTTGGCCTTCGCTTTTTCCATGCGACGCCTTACATCCGCTTTAAATTCAGGACGATCAAAGGGCACAGACTCCCAAACACCCGTTGCATGATCTTTACCAACACCTTCAAAGAAGGAGTTCATCGCATCAAAGCGATTTTGATTTGCTAAGGCAGCATTGATGACTTGAGCTAATGAGCCAGCACCAGCTGCTCCCATTAATGGTCTTGCAGAAATCAAGTTCGTGAAATACAGAGAAGGGATTGCCAATTCTTTGGCTTTCTGTACAACCGGGGTTGTACCGATCACCAGATCTGGCTCAAACTCTTTCATCGCAGCAAGGTCTTGCTCAAGAGAAGCGCGATACTCTACATGCACACCATGCTGCTCTAACCAATCTAAGTCGCTACTACTCCAAGCTGTTTTTGGACATGCGCTACCAACATAACGAACATCCGCACCACTCTCAACTAATAAACGGGCTACCAATAACTCTGAACCTTCGTAGCCACTAAGAGTGATCCTACCTTTGATCGGCTTTGCTTTGAGCGCTGCTTGGATCATTGGTAAAAACTTATCTTTTGCATTCCCGATTTTTACTGCGCTTACACCAGAGGCGACTCCGATATTCTCGAGCCACTGGGCCGTACCTTCATATCCAATCGGTGCTGGTCCTACGATTGCGCGTCCAGCACTTTCAAACTCACGAATGCTAGCGGTATAGAAAGGATGTATTGCAGCTACTACTTTGGAATCCATGGCTTGATAGAGTTCACGCCATTCTCTAGTAGGCACTACAGGACCAACCGCTAAATCCATTGGTTCTAACATCATGCCAATACTGATTGGGTCAACCGGGAACATCTCACCCAACAAGGTGATAGTAGGCTTATCAGAAACTCCATTGCGTGGCGCAGAAACTGGGCCACTTTCAATTTCTGTGCGGGCATAACGCAACATCGCACTTGCTAAAACATCTTTTGCTTCCGCATGGGTTGGAACGCCGAAGCCTGGAACGTCAATACCGATAATGCGTACGCCATTAATTTCTTTCGGCAACAGCTGCAATGGAACACCACTAGCAGTTGGAACACATAGATTAATGATGACAATCGCATCATAAAGCTCTGGATTCGCCTCCTTGTACACAGCATCTCGAATATCTTCGAAGAGTTTTCCAGTAACCAATGACTCAGAGTTAAATGGCACATAGCCAACACTCCGGCGCGCACCATAAAAATGGGAAGTAAAGGTCAAGCCGTATACGCAACAAGCGGATCCCGACAAGATTGTTGCCGTACGACGCATTCTTAAGCCAACGCGTAGCGATCCAAATGCTGGACACATACTTTGCGGCTGATCATGTGGACCTTTTGGATAGTCTTTGGCGTACTGACCTAAGATTTCACTCTTATTGGCTGATTTAGCAGCCGCTAATAAATCCTCCGCCCCCGAGTGGCAGGAAATCCCAGACGTATTGTTGGTCTGGTCTTGTATCGGGATGACTTTATTGGATTTCACGATAAGTTCGCTCTTTACGCTTTGTCGTAAATCACTTCGAGAGTTGGCTTAATAACTTCATTTTTGCCAACCATGTCAAAAATCGTTGCAGGCTCGAGAACCACATCTCTACCGACTTGATTAGCCGCAAATAAACCCAGTAAGTCATCTGGAGTCATTGGCTTAGGTCTAACAGGCGGTGCCGCAGCAACATTGCTTGCTAAACCTTCGAAAAGAGGTCCCCACTGAGAATCAGGCTTACCAATAATTTCGTAGCTAGCACTCTTTCTACGAATGTCATCATTTGCAGGAATCACAGAAAGAACTGGAATACCAACTTGCTCTGCAAAGGCTGTCGCCTCACCAGTACCGTCATCTCTATTGATGACCATACCTGCTACACCTACATTGCCGCCTAATTTGCGGAAATATTCAACTGCAGAGCAAACGTTATTAGCAACATATAAGGATTGCAGATCGTTACTAGCAACGACAATCACTTTTTGACACATATCTCTAGCGATAGGTAATCCAAATCCGCCGCAGACTACGTCACCCAAGAAGTCGAGCAAGACATAATCAAAGCCCCAATCATGGAAGCCTAGTTTTTCTAAGGTTTCAAATCCATGAATGATTCCGCGACCACCACAGCCCCTACCCACTTCTGGGCCACCAAGCTCCATGGCATACACGCCATCTCGTTTAAAGCAAACATCCCCAATCTTGACTTCTTCTCCAGCTAATTTCTTTTTAGAGGAGGTCTCAATAATGGTTGGGCAGGCTTTTCCACCAAAGAGCAATGAAGTGGTATCGCTTTTCGGATCGCAACCAATGAGCAGTACTTTCTTGCCCTGTTGAGCCATCATGTAGGACAAGTTGGCAAGCGTAAAGCTCTTACCAATTCCGCCCTTACCATAAATGGCAATGATCTGAGTCTCTTTTTTGATTTCGCCGGTATGAACCTTATCAGGTTCAATTGCAGCCTCTTTTTTCAATTGTGCAAATTGAATTGTGATTTCTTTTGGGACATTTGGCGCGTTCATAATGCTTCTCTCCAATCAACAACCATTTTGAGACAGCTAGGATCTTCAAATGCAGTCCGATAGACTTCATCAATTGAAGACGGCTTGCGATGATGGGTAATTAAGCCACTGAGGCTTAACTTTCCATGTGCAATAAGTTGTTTTACATCTAGCAAATCTTGAGGTGCCCACTGTGCAGCAATCCGGAATTTGGCTTCCTTCATAAATGCCTGGGGAAAATTAAACTGAATATCTTTTTCGTAAAAACCTGCGAGAGTAATCTCGCCACCAAATTGCAATTGGCTAATTAATTTATTCAGGACGCTTACTTGTCCGCTCGCATCACAAATATTTTTGTATTTGTTTTCTTGATCATCGCAAGGATGCAGAACGGTGTAACCCTCTGCACCGCCCATGCGATCTGTGTCGATCTCCCAAACTACTGGCTTATGCCCCAATAGCACGGCGATTCTGGCAATGAGTCTTCCCAGCACACCATGTCCGACTATGAGATCCGGCTGCAATGCTTTTTTACCTTGAGTCACGTGATAGGCTGTTGCTGCTAGCGCCAATAACACGCCCTCTTCACCAATGGCTTCTGGGAGTGCAACTACTCTGTCACCTGGTACAACAACATGAGATGCAGCTCCACCAAATAAGCCTTTGACATCGCCAAAACATTTCGCGCCGGGAACAAAAACTCGTTGATGAAGATCTAACTTAGAATTTTTTCCAGCTCGAGTTACTCTGCCAACCGATTCATAACCAGGTACCAAGGGGTAACCCATTCCTGGAAAATCTGGCATCGTTCCGTTCCACAGCATCTTTTCAGTTCCCGTGCTGATGCCACTCCATTCAATTTGCACGACTACATCTGCATCTGTTGGCTCGTCCAACAAAAGACATTTGAGCCTGAGCTCTCGGGGGGACTCAAGCAAAACGGCGGTTGAATGTAGTTGACTCAGCATATGTATATTTTTATTTACTTTCTATATGTAAACTAATTTATACACTTATGGACTTGGCGTCATTAGTAGTTACCCTAATTTATTTACTAATTAGCAAAACTTGTGCATTAATAGGCATGCTGCAGCGCAGTACTTCCACACCCTTAAATCCAGCATGAACCGCTAAATTGCTAATTTCTTGAATAGTTCTGGGCCTACCCCTGCCCATAGCTAGCAAATAGAAACCAAAATAGGCATGCCCCATGGCGGGGTGCTCAGGCGTATCGGCCATCGGCTCTGCTACTAGTAACTTGCCGCCCGCTGGTAATGCCTGGAATATTGACCTTAATAGAATTTTGACTCGCTCATCATCGTGATCAAAAATCACACGAATTAAGGTAATTAAATCTGCACCAATTGGCAGTGAGTCTTTGAAAAAATCCCCTGAGTGCACTTCAATACTCTGATGATCGGGAGTAACCAAAAAATTATCTTTAGCCAGGTTAGCAACGCCTGGAAGATCAAACAGTTTTCGTTGCAGTTGTGGAGCGCTTGAGAAAACCCGCTTTAAAAATGTTCCTTGTCCACCACCAACATCCATTAAGCATTGATGCTGAGAAAAATCATATGCATCTACTACTTGATCTGCCACTAATGGCAAAGAAGCTGACATCAAATCAGAATAATTTTTGACACGCTCTTTATCTTTCAATGCCTCTTGATCTTGTTGGTCAGGAGAAACATAAGGCCAAAACTTCTCCATCTTCTTAATTTCAACATCACCGGATAGAAGCAGCAGTGGATCACGCAGATCCTCATAGAGAACAGTATGGTGCTCGATCATGGCTGATAGCGCAGTGTTACCTACCATCGGAGCACCCAATGTACCTAAGCCATATCGTTGCTGCGAACGCATCTCTAATAATTGAATCGAGACAGCTGCATCCAATAATTTTTTTAATGGAATCGCATCAAGACTGCAACTCTTTTTAATATCCGCCAAATCTAATGGGCCATCTTTTAAAAGATTAAAGAGATTTAAGCGTACGCATGAGAGAAGGATTTGTGTGTACACAAATCCAGCCATCACATCAAATAATTGATTAGCCCTTTTCTTGGCAATATTTTTTAAGAAAGGAATTTTTGCAACACGATTTTGAAATTGAGTGTCTGCAATCAACCGATCTCGAAGAATACAAAGTCTCTCCCAAAGACTGTAGTCATGTTGACTATCTGGAATCGACAGAGATTGAGTTTGAGCCATTCTTACAACTTATTTGTTTAAGCTGCTTGTCTTTGAACGGCAATCGCGACTTGTCTTTCTCCGCGCTCAAACCAAGAGGAAGGCAATAATCTTTCAGCTTCAAAAGTAACGAGTTTCTTTAGATAGCCATCACCTGGACAATTAGGAATGGAGCCAATTGCCTTGCTAACGAGATGATCAAAATGTTCGACGGCGCCATTTAAGCCCAACTCTTTAGCTGAGCTTGGGCGATGATGTTCTTGATCTTGTCCAGAAGGCTTTCCAAGAAACTGTGCATCACCGAGTACATCGCGAATGTCATCTGCAACTTGGTACGCTTCTCCAAGCCACTCACCTAAACCTTTCCATGTCTCAGCGTCTGATCCTGCTGCTTGAGCACCAGCTGCCGTTGCTGCGGAGAATAATGCGCCCGTCTTAGCTCTCTGATAATCACTCAGAACTGCTTGATTCTCACACTCCCAAGCCTGTCCAGCGATGATTCCAAATGGAGCACCAACACCTTGTGAAATAGTTTGAATGATCGGCGCTAAGCGCTGTGAGGATCGTCTTGAGGCTGCGGCAATCGTTTGATACGCCATCACAATAAGCGCATCGCCGGTAAGCACTGCCAGTCTTTCGCCATATTCATTATGGACAGAAGTTTGACCGCGACGCATGTCTGCATCGTCAAAACAGGGCAAGTCGTCATGTACTAGAGAGGCGCAATGAATCATCTCTACCGCAATCGCACTAGCCATCGACAACTGTGGATCATCATTGCCACAAGCTTGGGCTACTGCTAAAGTGAGCTGAGGTCTAATGCGCGCACCTCCCGGAAATACTGCGTGCCGAATTGCTTTACTCAGTAGCGCTGGACCCTTGTCTGACTCATGAGATTTCAAGGCGTGCTCAAGGGCTCTCTCTAAATGCTTGATGGGTGACATGGCTTTTACCCCTTTAAAAGAAATAGGTTTCTTTGTCTAATTTAAAATACAATTTACTATGTAAAAAAATATAGACACTATTTCTGTCACTGTCAAACCAAAATACAAGGGTTTACCCTGATAAAGAATGGTTTTTAAAGAAGATGATTACTGGAATACCAGAAAATTGGCCCAATAGATCCTTCAGCCGCAATATTCAGACTGGAGATTTATCTTGGCACGTGCAAATTGCAGGTAACTCACCTGTTCACGTACTTCTTCTTCATGGCACCGGCTCCTCCGCTCATACCTGGGGAAATTTATTTACCGAGCTGGCAAAAAATTACACCGTAATTGCGCCAGACCTGCCGGGTCATGGATTTACCAAAAATCATGGCAAGAAAGATCTCAACCTAGATGCTCTAGCCGAAAAACTCTCAGAACTCAGAGAGGCTCTCAAGATTGAGTATTTCGACCACATCATCGGTCACTCGGCAGGAGCCACCTTAGCTCTAAGTTACACACTCAAAAACAAGCAAGCAAAAACGATTGTGGGTCTGAATCCATCACTCATTAGTTTGCCGAGTTTTTATCATAAATTTGTCGCCCCATTTTTAAATCCGATAGTGACATCCTCATTCTTTACTGCAGTGCTAAGTGATCTTCTACCCCATACCAAAATGATCGATAGCTTGATTGACTCAACCAATACCAAGCTCGATGCTGAGAAGCGAGAGAGATACAAAACCTTATTTAAGAATGCTCATCATCTCAATGGATCCATGAGCTTTATGGCAGGTACGGATATACCAGGCTTGCTTGAGCAATGCAGTCAAATTAAGTCTCAACTGACTTTCATCTTGACTGAGGATGATGGCTGGATTCCAGCGCCAGCTTTACGTCAAGTGATTCAGGAATCTTTCAATCAAGCAAAGATGATTGAAATTAAAGGAGGGCATATGTTTCATGAAGGGAATGAAAAACTTGCTCTTGAATTAATTAAAGAAGCTTTACATGAACAAGGAGGAAGCCATGTCCACAGTAGTTAATATCTTGTTGGGTTTAGGTGTTCTTGCTGGCTTAGGACTTTTTGCCAATGCTTATTTCAGGGGTCAAAAAGTTCTTAAGAAATTATCGCAAAAGAAAATACATTAATAATTTGCCAGCTGAATAGCTGCTTGTGATATTTTTTTACCAGAGCTGGTAAATGGCAATGGAAAATATTGTGCAGCCATGGCACTAGATAATTCTTGAGCTAGCACCTCGGGCTGAGGCGAGGTATCGACAAACAAGAGTCGATGATTTTTAACACGCAATTCTTTGGCCGCCATCAAAGCGTCACTGTGAGCGCCCGCCCTTCCACCAACACCATTGAGATTCACATTAGCCTTGCCATCACTCATGATGACAATAATAGGCGTTAAACCTTTGCGCTCAAGTGAAATGGCCATCTCATTAGCGGCTCGAAAACCTGCAGCTAGAGGTGTACCTCCCCCACCTGGAAGAGTTGCTAAATTTCTTTTAGCCCGAGCGAGTGATCGCGTGGGTGGCAAAACAATTTCTGCCTTGGCACCGCGCATTGAGACCATGGCAACTTCATCGCGCCGAATATAACACTCAGCTAATAATTCCTCTAAGGCACCTTTAGCTTCAGCCAAGCGCTGCGTAGCAGAGGATCCAGAAGCGTCAACCAAGAAAATAGTGACCGTCCCTCGTCTTCTTAAATACTGCTTAATGTGAAGGTCTTCTGATCTAAAGTCGATTTTGCTTCGGACTGTTTTCTGCTGACCATCACTAAGCGCCATGCCTCGTAATCGCTGCCAAGGTATCGCCGCTCTAATGCTTTTGAGAATATCGAGACGCTTGCCATCATTAGGCCTGCTCTTGCAGGAACTGAGCGGCCTCCCACTGAAGAAGCTTTTCTGAACAGCTCCCGATTTGCCTGAGCTGTTTGAAGCAGACTTACCAGACCGGGTGCTTTGCTTGGCTTGACGTAAAAACTGAGGCGGGATTGAAGCCTTAACGGCCTCCACAATAATGTCCTCCAGATCCTCTTTAGATGGCTGCTCCTGATTCTGCTCATCCGATGTCTCTGGCTCGTTTTGGGAATCTTCAGGTTGTTGCTCTGAATCGTGATCATCTTGATGATCATCAGCATTTTGATCCGCCTGATCATTCTGCTCCATCTCGGGAGGAATTTGCATACGCTTAGAGGGGGTGTATACCAAACGTGCAGCATCAATCACTTCACTCTGACCAACCTCCTGTAAACCTCTCAATGCAGCCAAGGTTTTTGCCGTCTCTAGCGCAAACAGATTGGCCCTTAAGGAGATCACGCCAAGACTAAGACCTGCTTTTGTCATGACCTCGACATACTCGTCATCACACTTGACTGAAGGCAAAAGCTTTCTTGCCTCATGAATATCTTGCGCATCAACCTCAAGAGACTGACTGATATCAGCCATCGCAAATTGATCTAAGTAAAGCTCAAAGGCCAATCTATCTAAAAGTCGTGGACTAATAAACTCATCCGCACTATCTGACTCATCAAATGCAATTACTCCACAATAAGTATCCGAATCAACAGCATTTTTTTCATCTAAGGCTTGGGTGATCAGCGCAATTGCCTGTAAATCCATGCGCTCTACCATGGGGAGCAAAAGGAGATTGCCTTCTACTCTCTCTAAAAGACCCTTACTCATGATTAATGAGCCTGCCTGGAGGCTAGCTTCAATATCCAATGCGCCCATGAGTTGCTCAGCCGAAATATTGGCGGGAGCTTTGAGTATTTGCATGCCGCACGCTGCAGACAAATCCTTTGCATACCCAAGCCATGCATCTCTTACTGGGCCAAATTGACTTTTGACCGTAACTCCCTTGAGACCCCTGGGATTAATTGCCACCAAAATGGCAATTAAATTTGCATCAAACCAAGCTGTCTGATCTGGTTTCACTTTGTTGCAAAGAACTCTTGCATAGCACGATCAATACGTGCTCCTGAAGAACTATCATCAAGTGGATTACGTCGTAATCGATGACCGAGAGCAAGAGGAGCAATTTTTTTCAGGTGATCGAGATTGGCTTTCTTCTTACCCTCAAACGCAGCTAAGGCTCTAACACCTCTTAATAGCGTCAACTCACCCCTTAAGCCATCAGTTCC
>CAJEZV010000052.1 GCA_903995005.1 uncultured beta proteobacterium | reverse complement strand
TGCGCAAGACAATCCCGCAGTTCAAATTAGCCATCAAAAGACTCCAGTTTGGCAACATTAATAATGGGCGAGCTAATTGACGCCCCAATAACAAGGCCAATGTAATAGCCACAAACAAGGCAAAAAACAGGGTTAGCGTTAGCGTCCCAACGAACATTTTACGTAGGCCGGCGCGCCCCAGAGACTTCTCTTGATATTCGCTATAAGCAGACTCAACGGCAAAAATATTTTTCGCTACTGGACTAGGAAGGATGCGAACTAATTGCAAAAAATATTTATCTTCTGCATCTTTATTAGAGTCGAGCTTGCCTAAAATCGGCTTCTTGCGAACAATAGGAACAATTGCTCTAACTTGGTAGCCGCGCTGCCCATCTTGCTCTCTAACGGTCTTGAGGATGCAGTTCAAAAAGGCGTAGTGCTGTACTTTCAAACAGAGTTTGATTTAACACGTTCGCGTTGGTATTGGTTTGATGAGAGACCAGTCATCGCCCAAAGACAAACGCGACTGTCTTACCAGCCCCTGACTCAGCAGTACCGGATTGCTTCTGAGGGATTTACATTTTCAGCAAGGACAATTGCAGAGGCACTGCAAGCGGTAGGCAGTATCGGTGGCTGGCGAGTGATTGATGGCAATCAGTTAGATGCTGGCAAATCCTATGCAGCCTCTTTGCGGATGACTTTAGATTTGAGCAAGCTTCCTAAGCCATTCCAGGTGAATGCCCTGAATAATCGGGACTGGAATGTTTCCAGCGATTGGCTGCGTTTTTCCTTTTCCCCTGCTGGAACAAGCCTAATTAAGCGATGACAGTATCTTCAGCGATATTTAAGAGCGCCTTTTTTACAGCAACTGCTTGGAGAAAAAAGGCAATCCCCATCGCTATTGGCGTAATTGGGGTATTTGCTTTATTGCTCCTGATCTTGCTATCGATTGCTTCATCTAATACAGAGTTTTTTGATAACTACTTTATTTGGCTTTACGCAGCCAATGTTGAAAATAAACTCAACGTCATCAAGCATAAGAAGATGAATTGTTTAATTCTTTGGCTCATGGCCCATTTTTCTTAAACAAGGCATAGTAAAAACCGTCACTTACATCGGTCGGTAAAATCTGTCCTGGAGCGCCTAATCGTACCGCATTGCTATGCACTCCAGCAAACCAGTTCGCTTGCTCCTCCCCCTCTTCAGGAAATACTGAGCAGGTAACGTAGAGCATGAGGCCATCTGGCTTGAGCATTTTCCAAGCCTGCTCCAAAATACCGCGCTGCTTTTGCTGGAGGGACTTGATATCAGCCTCTCGTCTTAAAAAGGGAATGTCTGGGTGTCTAGCCACAATGCCTGAAGCTGAGCATGGGGCATCAAGCAAGATTTTGTCGAACAAGCGGCCATCCCACCAAGAAGCTTTTGAAGCATCGCCCCGAATTACTCGCACCTGATCGGAATGCAAACGCAAGCGATCTAAGTTGCCACCAATCTTGCCAAGACGTTCGCCATCGAGCTCTAAAGCCACCATCTCACAATCTGCTAACTCCAGGATATGGGCTGTCTTGCTTCCGGGCGCAGCACAGGCATCCAAAACTCTCTCACCCGCACCAGGGCTCAAGAGCGTTGCGGCCAACTGTGCGCCCGCATCTTGAACCGATACCGCGCCACTATAAAAACCTGGCAACTCGGAAACTGGAACGGGATTAGACAACAGCAAAGCAGATACTAATTTCACTCCAGCAACTTCTTCAATTGGTGAGGAAGCAATTCCAACTTCATTTAATAAGGCTTGATATTGCTCTCGTGAATATTGTTTTTGATTAACGCGCAAAATTAATGGTGCACGTTTTGCTTGAGCAAACAAAATGGACTGCCAAGCCTTGGAGTAATTACGTTTTAAGTTAGCGCGCCACCAAGGAGGGACAAACATCGGAATGGGATCTGGAGGAAACCGGGTTTCGCCCTCCGGCGGCTGCACAATCAGGCTTACCTTACGCAATACTGCGTTGACCAAACCCTTGGCATACATGGTTTTATCGTAGTTAGCACAAGCGCTGACAGCCTGATCAACTATTGTGTGTGCCGCATAACCTTTACCATCCGTATTTTCATTTAAGAACAGCGCAATAGCGACGCTTAATAAATGATCAACCTCGGGTGGTGGACTCTTTGGAACGAATTGCTTGATTAGCTCATGCGATCGAATCCATTTACGTAAAGCATCAAAACTTAAGCTCTGCACAATTGGGCGCTCATGTGGCTCTAACTGATCAAGCACCTCCGTCAGAGACCTGCCACTCATTACCTCGCTAATCGCTTGCGCAGCAATGCTGATTGCTTCAGAAAGTGGAAGGCTATGTAGCGTTTTTTTATCAGTCAAATTAATTTACTCTGGGGTACGCCCCATTTTTTGCCATCTCCATGAGGCGTGCTACCCGCTCTTCAGTTGGTGGGTGGGTTGAAAACAATTGTGCAAGGCCGCCAGCACTTAAGGGGTTCAGAATCATCATCTGTGCAGTTTCTGGATGTTGTTCTACGGCCTGAAATGGGATGCCTTGCGCATAGTTATGAATTTTCTCTAGCGCATGGGCAAGAGCCTCTGGATCAGAACTAATTTCTGCTCCACCACGGTCTGCTTCATATTCTCTTGCACGTGAAATACTCATTTGAATCAAGCTGGCGGCAATGGGTGCCAAGATGGCCACCAATAAACTGGCGATTGGATTATTGGGTCTGCCCTCAGAATCGCGCCCACCAAAAAACATTGCAAAGTTAGCCAACGCAGAGACTGCGCCGGCCATCGTTGCCGCAACTGTAGAAATCAAAATATCACGATGCCGAACATGTGCCAACTCATGAGCCATGACGCCGCGGAGTTCGCGGTTAGACAAAATTTTCAGAATGCCAGTCGTAGCTGCTACAGAAGCATTCCCAGGATTGCGTCCGGTTGCAAATGCATTGGGCGCATCTTCATCAATTAAAAATACTTTGGGCATTGGTAAATCGGCCTTATCTGCAAGCTCTTTTACCAATGCATAAAACTGAGGTGCAGATCGTTCGTCAACCTGTTGTGCATTTGTCATCTTCAACACCATCGTGTCGGAAAACCAATAGCTGAAAAAGTTCATGCCGATAGCCACCAGCAATGCCATCAGCATCCCTTGCTCGCCCCCTAACATGCCACCAACCACAATAAACAATGCAGTAATTGCTGCCATCAAAACAGCAGTTTTTGCGAAATTAAACATTCCTACTCCTTTGTATGAAAACGTAATGCTTGTTTATCGGAACCAAGAGGCTGCAAACAAAGACTGGCTGACATTTTCTTGCCGCCTGGTTTTTGCATTTCTAAAACCTCGATTACGCCATTGCCACACTGAATATAAGCGCCATCTTCACTAAAACCTAATAATTCGCCGGGTAAGCCAGTTTTGCTGCAGGCGCCCGCTTTCGGAATACGAGAACTCCAAAATTTCATCACTTGCTCTTGCGTAGAACTAGTTGCGCCAGGAAAGGGATTAAAAGCCCGAATCCGGCGATCAATTTCTGGGGCGCTCAATGCCCAGTCAATTTCTGCCTCGCTCTTGAGTATTTTTTCCGCGTAAGTAGTGCCCTTAGCTTCTTGTGGAGTTCGAATTAAATCCTTACCCCCTTGCAAATGGTTTAACACGTTCACAATCGATTGGGCTCCCAATGTTGCTAATCGATTATGTAAAGTGTCGCTTGTTTCTTCGGATGTAATTTCAAGCTCACTAATGAGAACGGTATCGCCCGTATCTAACCCAGCATCCATTTGCATAATGCAAATGCCTGTTTTTGAATCACCTGCCTCAATTACGCGCTGTATTGGAGCTGCCCCCCGCCAGCGCGGCAACAAAGATGCATGAATATTAAAGCTGCCGTGTCTTCCTGGCTGCTGCGAAATATCTAACACCTCTTGTGGCAGGATAAGTCCGTAAGCAACTACCACCATGGCATCAAAATCAATTTCGGATAATTGTTGATATGCCTCTTGAGCCTGAGCTTTTTTTTCAGGATCGGTGCTATTGCGCTTGAGTGTCTCTGGCTGAAGTACGGGAATATTTTTTTCTAATGCAAACTCTTTAACTGGGCTAGCTTGCAGATGCATGCCTCTGCCAGCTCGGCGATCAGGTTGAGTAAGCGCCAGGACAATTTCATGGCCTGCGCCATCAATTGCGCGCATGGCTTGCGCAGCAAACTCCGGAGTTCCAGCAAATACAATTTTCATCAGCGGCGCTTAGCGCTCACCCGCTAACTCTTTGGCGCGCTTTTTAAGTTTTTGTGAAACACGGGTGCGCTTAAGTATCGAGAGATACTCAACAAACACCTTGCCTTGCAAGTGATCAAGCTCATGCTGCAAACAAACCGCCAATAAACCATCCGCATCAAGCTCGAACTCTTTGCCATCAACATCTAAAGCCTTCACCCGAACTTGTGCAGGCCTTTCAACCTCATCATAAAAATCGGGAACCGAAAGACAGCCTTCACGCCAAGATTTTTTCTCAGGACTTGACCAAATAATTTCTGGGTTTATAAAAACCATTAACTGGTTTTGCTCTTCAGATAGGTCGATGACAACAATTCGTTCATGAATGTCTACTTGCGTTGCAGCCAAACCAACACCTGGAGCTTCATACATAGTGTCAGCCATGTCGGCAACAATTTTTTTAATGCGCGCATCCACCTGCTCAACCGGTTTAGCAACCTTATGCAAGCGCGGATCTGGATAGCAAAGGACGTTTAACAAAGCCATATAGGAATTATCCAACAGAGCAATCGGTCTGTCCTGATTGCTGTAATCACCCCAAAGATCAAAATCTTTTAATGCCTATATTCCCAAAATCAAATCTCCCTACTTGTATTGCTAGGGGCGATAAAAAATACCCAAACCGCCTAAAGGATTTATATGATCCGCCCAGCAATCTCTATATGGATGGGGACCTCAGCATACTAAATAAGCCCATGATCGCCATCGTAGGATCACGCATGGCCAGCCCTGAGGGCCTTAAAAACGCAGCAGCTTTTGCTCAAGAGCTCTCCCGCGCAGGGCTACTGATCGTCTCTGGGCTTGCAAGAGGCATTGATGGGGCCGCCCATCAAGCAACCCTTAACCTAGGACCCAAGCACTTCACTATGGCGGTCTGTGGGGCCGGCGTGAATGTGATTTACCCCAAAGAACATCTGGATTTGGCCAGAAATATCCGGAAACAAGGGCTTTTAGTCTCCGAGTACCCCTTAGGCACACCACCAAAATCGGGTCATTTCCCCAGGCGCAATCGAAGCATTGCTGCGTTTTCAATTGGTGTTCTGGTCATTGAGGCGGCTGAAAAGTCTGGCTCGCTTATTACTGCCAGACTTGCTTTGGATCTGGGGGGAGAGGTTTTTGCAGTCCCCGGCTCGATTCGACAACCCTTTCCAGGGGCTGCAACCTTCTGATTCAGCAAGGCGCAAAGCTGGTACAAAACCCCGAAGACGTCCTAGAAGACTTGATTTTTGAGAAAAACCCCATTTAAACCACTTTAAATGGGGTTTTTTACCCATTAATCGCCCAATAAGCCACGGCATCACGCTTACAAAAGTGCGCTTTTTGGACTTTTCTTAATTTATCGGTTAATAATAAAAAAGGGGTAAGCAATTGACCAAACCCTGATTTGGTTTAAATTGTTCATCTTTTTCCTATAAAAAACATCATTTCAGGCTCAAATTTAGGCAAACGCGTGACTAAAGCATCTACCAAAAGCAGCTCCAAGACCCCTTCCATGGATCACCCCAAGGCTCTCATCATTGCCGAGAAGCCATCGGTTGCCAATGACATTGCCAAAGCCCTGGGCGGCTTTACTAAATATGAGGACTATTTTGAAAGCGACGACTTTGTCATCTCGTCTGCAGTTGGCCACCTCCTGGAGATAGCTGCCCCAGAGGAATATGACGTTAAGCGTGGCAAATGGTCTTTTGCCAACCTACCTGTAGTACCCCCCTATTTTGATTTGCGGCCAATCGCCAAAACCGAATCGCGCCTCAAGGTTTTGCAAAAACTGATTAAGCGCAAAGATGTCACCTCTCTTATTAATGCATGTGACGCGGGGCGCGAAGGCGAGCTGATTTTTCGCTTAATTGCGCAGCATGCAAAAGCATCACAGGGCATTAAGCGTTTATGGCTTCAGTCCATGACTCCAGCAGCAATTCGGGATGGCTTTGCAAGTTTGCGTACCGACGAAGATATGCAGCCGCTCGCCGATGCAGCGCGTTGCCGCTCGGAAGCCGACTGGTTGGTTGGTATTAATGGCACTCGTGCCATGACCGCATTTAATAGCAAGAGTGGTGGCTTCTTTTTAACCACTGTTGGTCGCGTTCAAACGCCCACACTGTCAATTGTGGTTGAGCGCGAAGAATTAATCCGCAAATTTGTTTCCAAAGATTATTGGGAAGTAAAAGCCGAATTTATTGCTGCTGCTGGTGTCTATGAGGGGCGCTGGTTTGATCCAAAATTTAAGAAAGATGTTGCCGAGCCCGACGCACGCGAGAACCGCCTGTGGAGTGAAGCTGCAGCACAAAGTATTGTTGCCGCTTGTCGTGGCAAAAAAGCAAGCGTTACTGAAGAGGCTAAGCCAGCAACACAACTAGCACCACAACTGTTTGACTTAACCAGTTTGCAACGTGAAGCGAATGCGCGTTTTGGTTTTTCTGCAAAAAATACTTTGGGTCTTGCTCAAGCGCTGTATGAGCGACACAAAGTTTTAACCTATCCACGTACTGACGCTAAAGCACTTCCAGAAGACTATCTAGACACCGTTAAACAAACCATGGAAATCCTTGCCGAGAACTCACAAGACTATCGTGCGTTTGCAAAGCAAATTCTGAAAGGTGATCCAAAGGATCCGAAAGTAAAAGCTGGTTATGGTTGGATTAAGCCCAACAAACGCATTTTTGATAACTCCAAAATTTCTGATCACTTTGCGATTATTCCGACGCTCGAAACCCCTAAAAATTTAAGTGAGCCTGAGGCTAAGTTATATGACTTAGTTGTTCGGCGCTTCCTGGCGGTCTTTTATCCAGCCGCCGAATTCAAAATCACCACCAGAATTACCGAGGTTTCGGGGCACCATTTCAAAACCGAGGGTCGCGTACTAGTGAATCCTGGTTTCCTCACCGTCTATGGCAAGTCGAATCAAGCAGATGATGAGCTTGTCGCCGTTCAAGAGGGCGAGGCTGTTCAAAGTGAATCCATTGCTGCAGTGCCATTGAAAACTAAGCCGCCAGCTCGCTACTCAGAAGCAACATTGCTCTCAGCAATGGAAAGCGCCGGCAAGTGGGTTGATGATGATGACATGCGCGAAGCAATGGCAGAAAAGGGTTTAGGAACTCCTGCAACTCGCGCAGCAATCATCGAAGGATTGCTCGCTGAAAAATACATCGTACGCGAAGCGCGCGAACTCATCCCTACAGCAAAAGCTTTTCAATTGATGACTTTGTTGCGCGGGCTAGATGTTGAAGAACTCACACGCCCCGATTTAACTGGTAGCTGGGAAAACAAGCTCTCGCTGATTGAGCAGGGCAAGATGAATCGCGATACTTTCATGCAAGAAATTGCGCAAATGACTCAGCGCATCGTCAAGCGCGCCAAGGAATATGACAGCGATACGATTCCCGGTGACTACGCAACAATGACCACGCCGTGCCCGCACTGTAAGGGGCCGGTAAAGGAAAACTACCGTCGCTTTGCCTGTGAAAAATGCGGCTTTACGATCAGCAAAACCCCAGGTGGTCGGGCATTTGAATATCCTGAAGTAGAAGAGCTACTGCGTGAAAAAACCATCGGGCCACTCCAGGGCTTTCGTAGCAAAATGGGTCGTCCATTTGCCGCCATCATTAAATTAAGCGAAATTCCAGAGGATGATACCGACTATCCAAACGCAGGCTTCAAGCTCGAGTTTGACTTTGGTAATACTCAGGACGAAGAAACCGAAGCGGTAGATTTCACGGGTCGCCAAGCTCTAGGTGTTTGTCCAAAATGTTCTGGCGCAGTTTATGAAGATGGCATGCGTTATGTTTGTGAACACAACACCGGGCCAAGCAAAACTTGTGATTTCAAAACCGGCAAAGTTGTTTTACAACAAGAAATTTCGGCTGAGCAAGTGCAAAAACTACTCAAAGAAGGCAAAACCGATCTCTTAACAAACTTTAAGTCAAATCGAACTGGGCGTGGCTTTAAGGCTTATTTAGCCTTAGGGGCTGACGGCAAAATTGGTTTTGAATTTGAGGCTAAAGTCGCTGGCGCAGCCAAAGCTCCAGCAAAAAAACGGGCGGGCGCTAGTGCTGCAAGTAAGTCTGTTGCAAAGCCCAAGCGCGCAAGTAAAGCAAAATCATCCTCTAGCACCTGAGCTGTGATCAGCTTGGCTGCTAGGGCCGACCACAAAATACCTCGCGAACCTAAAGCGGTGGCCAAAAAGATTCCAGGCCTCTGATTAAGCGCGCCAATGATTGGCAAGCGATCGCCTGCAACGCAGCGCACGCCAACAAAATCTCCAGCCTTGATTAGCGCCCCCAGATCCCCCTCGGGATAAGCAAGCAAACCTTGCGCTTGTTCTCGATTGAATGCATCGCTGCTGTCTCTTGAGCCAAGGTCATCCTCGCCCTCATCAAAGCTAGAGCCCACCATCCAGCGATAGCTGCCATCTTCAAGCCGCTCGGCGGGAAGACAATAGCCATCACCAGATATGCCAACTCTGGGTAATTTTTTTATCCAAGCCTCTTCTTGAATTGAAAAAATACTGAGTTGACCGCGCACCGGCTTAAGAGGAAGCCGAATTCCAATGCTACTCATGAGCACTTTGGTATCTATTGCGGTCGCAACGATCACCTTATCCGCAGAAAGAATAGCTTCATTGTTCTGATTGAATAAAAGCCAATGATCATCAGCCCTCTCCAGCCTTGCAACGCGCGTATTCCATAAGCAAGTTAGGCGGTCTTGGTGTTGTAGTAATGCATTACTTGTCTCAAATAGATTGAGAGATGCGCCGCGGGGTAGCCATACTCCGCTCTGTTTGATGCCGCAAATTTTTTCTGCTTCTTGAGCATCCAAAGCTAATGCAATGCTCTGATCAAGCTCTAAAGACTGTAAATAATCACTTATTTCGGCTTGATCGAAATGCCTATCTTTTTTGGTGGGCTGAAAAATACCATGCTGGTTCCAAACCTTGCCCCACCTAGCCTCAGCCAGCAAAAAGGCAATGCGCGTTAAGCGCAATAAACGCGGGGATCCCTTGCCGATATGTGGATGAGCAATAGCGTAGGCATGACTCGAACAAGCGGTAGCAGGCGAAGATGCAGCGTCAACAATACAGACAGATTTGCCGCGCAGGAGCAACTCATTTGCGATGGTTGCACCACAAATGCCTGCCCCAATCACCACTATTTCATGGTGTTGGGGTTTGGTCATTTAACTAGTGTGAATAAAACGTTTGGTATTGCTAATGCTTAAGCGTTAAAGCGTTGTTCAATCTTGGCGCGAGTCTCTTTCAACTCTTTTGGCAAGCGTTCGCCAAGGTGATCAAACAATTCAGTATGAAGTTTTAACTCGTTCTTCCAGTCATCCACTGCAACATGAATGGCTTTAGCAAATTTCTCTGCGGAATAGTCAAGGCCATTCCAGTGCATGTCGCCGTGCTCTGGGCAAATACCAAACGGTGTTTCTTTGCCTTTTGCCTTACCTTCAGCGCGCTCCAAAATCCAAGACAGCACGCGCATGTTTTCACCAAAGCCTGGCCAAACAAATTTGCCATTTTCGTCCTTGCGGAACCAGTTCACGCAATAAATTTTTGGCAATACAGCGCCTTCAGCCTCTAGCTTCTTACCGATATTGAGCCAATGCTGGAAGTAGTCGCTCATGTTGTAACCAGCGAATGCAATCATCGCAAATGGGTCACGGCGTACAACACCGATTTGACCGGTGATCGCAGCAGTGGTCTCTGAACCAAGCGTTGCAGCCATATAAACGCCCTCAACCCAATCACGCGCCTCACTAACCAAAGGCACAGTGTTTGAACGACGGCCGCCAAACAAGAATGCATCAATTGGAACGCCTTCTGGATCATCCCACTTAGGATCAACTGCTGGATTA
>CAJEZV010000051.1 GCA_903995005.1 uncultured beta proteobacterium | reverse complement strand
AATAACAGTACAAACCAGATCTGGCTATTTCCCATATCCGTATTGATTTCACGAAACAGGGTTTCAAAGCTAGGGAGGTCAGCAGTGCGGAAAAGGTCTATTAGGAACACGGCGGTGTATGGGTTGGATTACAGAAATATCTTATTTGACATAATAATGATTATACGCAGATAGTATTATGGGGACTTTGGAGTTGTTGGCTTAACTGGCCCTTTGTAGGCTTGCTTATAGAGCTTTAGCCAGCGTGACCTCAGGCCATCTCCAATCCAGGGTTTGTCGTAGATATCAGCGATATCAATAGCCGTTAGGCCATTGGCATTTTTGAGTTGTAGATCAGCACCTTTTTCCAATAAAAACTTCACGAGTTGTTCATTGCCAGATTGGACTGCCATCATCAGCGGTGTTGTATTGCCTACGCTTAAGGAATCAACAATGGAACCATTGGCAACTAAGAATTGGGCAACCTCTAAATGCCCATTGGCACAGGCATAATGCAACGGAGTCCAGCCAATATGATCTAACTGTGCTTTGTGCCCCAAAACCAGGGTTTTAACAAGCGGTAAATTGCCATCTATCGATGCCATCATTAAGGGTGTTTCACCACTCTTATTGGATAAATCAACATCAATTCTCTTGTCGTTCAGTAATGTATCTATGACATTAGTAGATTTATCTCTAATGGCCAAAATTAGCATTGGATTGCCGTTAGCATCTACAGTATTGGGATTAATGCCTTTTTTAAGCAATAAATTGACCTCAGAAACATTATCAAATTTAGCTGCCTTAGCGAAATTCGCGACCTGATCTGGTGTTTGTGCGTGTGAAAGCTGGCTTACTAGGCAAATAAGCGCTAAAGCAAGGCCAAATTTATTCAACTTTAATCTCATGTATATATTCTATCTATATGAAAACAATCAAAAAAGTTCATTGAAGTTTGTTCTGCAAGCTCTTCAACACTCACGTTTTTAAGAGTGGCAATAAATTCACCAACTTTGGCTACCCATGCGGGCTCATTGATCTTGCCGCGATATGGAATGGGGGCCAGATAAGGCGAATCTGTCTCGATGAGCATCCGATTAAGCGGAACTTCTTTGCAGGTTGCCTGCAAGTCTTTGGCGCTTTTAAAGGTCACAATCCCTGAAAATGAAATATAAAACCCCAATTCCATGGCTGCTTGAGCTACTGCTAGGCTCTCTGTAAAGCAATGCATCACACCGCCAATCTGATCTGCGCCCTCCTCTTTGAGGATCTGAATCGTGTCCTCAGATGCAGAGCGAGTATGAATAATCAAGGGCTTTTTCGCTGCAATTGCAGCCCGAATATGGGTCCTAAAACGTTCACGTTGCCATTCCATGGATTCGTAGCTGCGATCACCCATCCGGTAGTAATCAAGGCCTGTCTCGCCAATCGCAACAATCTTAGGGTGCTTTAGGGCCGTCTCTACCAGAAATTCATAAGTGGGCTCAGGCGTATCTTCATAGTCAGGATGAACCCCTACGGACGCGTATAAATGAGAATGCTCTTGGGCAAGCTTTAAAACATTGGGGAAATCCGGTAAATCTACCGAAACACACAAAGCATTGCTCACACTGGCCGATTTCATATTCGCAAGCACTTCGGGCAAGCGAAACTGAAATTCTGGAAAATCGAGATGGCAATGGGAGTCTATGAACATTACTCGCTATTTTAGACTGCCTAAACCAAATTTAAGATTCAAATACTTGTTGGTATTGAGAAAGTAAAGCCTCTAACTGGACACGGTTCGCCAAAGGGTGATTCTCGTGACGGCGGGCCTTAATCAAAGACTTCCAAAAGTCATGGAGTTTGGGGATTTTTGCTGTACGGGATAGACCTTGAAGTGTTGAAAGATGCTTTGGGTAATACCGAGGATTAGCGCCCTGCGAGACTGCCTGTAGGTCTGAAGTCCAACGTTGCATTGTCGGCAGCAAATAGTTGTATTGAGCTTTATGTGTCTTTTCGGCGGCATCAAGCCAATTGATACGAACACCTTGAGACATCGACTGAAGTAAATAACGAGCAGCTTGAATAGACAGCGTTAACTCATCTTTTTCATCTTGATTGTTTCTGGCAATCAGTGAATCTAACACTGAGTATGGCGCCCCGCCCTGTTCGTCGTAGATTGTTTCGATATCAGCAGCGCTAACCTTGAGCCCGTCAATATTAGGAATTTCTGTATGCAACCAAGCCAAGCCCTGCTCTCGATCAGGACGTGGGGCAGAAAGCAAACGACAGCGTGATCGAATAGTTGGCAAAACACGATCAAGGCGATCTGCCAGCAAAATAAAGATGGTATTTGCTGGTGGTTCTTCCAGGGATTTTAATAAGGTATTGGCTGAATCAGAGCGAAGCATTTCTAATGGGTAAATCAAAATAACGCGATTGCCGCCACGATGTGAACCAATAGACAAGCTTTCTATAGCGCTACGAGTCTCTTCGATAGAGATATTTTTCTTCTCTTTCTTTTCGCTCACTTCACCATCGGAGTCATCGCGAACTGCTTTGCCTTTTCTAGGAGCCTCATCGCTTTCATAATTCGCGTGAGGCAAAAACTTCCGATGCGTTTCGGGAGCAAGCGCTATGAAGTCTGGATGATTGCCAGTATCAAACCAATGACAGGCTTCACATTGATTACAGGGGCGTGAGGCCTCGTGAGCGCTCTCGCACAAAAGCGACTTCGCAAGCTCAAGGGCAAATGCAAATTTGCCAATACCGGGTTGACCATGCAGCAGAATAGCGTTTGGGAAGCTAGCAAAATCCATGCTATCCCAGAGCGGTTGTAACCATGGCGCAATAGATTTTTTTTGTTCAGCCAACATGAGCTCATCCATCTAGATATTGAACTCGAGTTTTTTTAAGCCATCCCAAATCACATCAGGAGTCTGAGTGGCATCTACCATATGAAAGCGTTTTGGATCTTCCTTGGCACGACGTAAATATTCTTGTCGAACCTTTTCAAAGAAGTTCAAATCCATTTTTTCAAATTTATCTGGTGCCCTGACCTTGGAGCGACGCGCTTCAGCAACTTCACCAGGCAAATCAAATAAGATCGTTAAATTAGGTTGCAGTAAACCATTAGAACGCCCTTGAACCCAACGTTCAAGCTCATTTAACTTATCAATGTTGAGACCCCGCCCTCCTCCTTGGTAGGCAAAGCTCGCATCGGTAAATCGATCTGAAATCACTATTTTTCCGGCCATGAGGGCAGGCTCAATGACTTGGGCAATATGCTCACGACGGGCGACGAACATTAGCAGCGCTTCTGTTTCTAAATTCATGGGGGCATCTAATAGTAATCCCCTAAGTTGCTCGCCCAAAGGTGTGCCGCCGGGTTCGCGCGTCATCACGACTTCACGATTTGGATAGCGTTCTTGCATGAGCTTTTGGAATGCCTCGATATGAGTGCTCTTGCCGGCGCCATCGATTCCCTCAAAGCTAATGAAATATCCCGGATACATTGATGTCATATTGAATTCAATCTCATTAATGGGGTGCAGTTTTTAGTTTGCGTTGATATTGATCAACTGCCGCCTCATGTTCGCTAAGGCTCTGAGAAAAGTGACTACTACCATCTCCTTTAGCTACAAAAAACAGTGCATTACTTGAGGCAGGGTGAGCAGCTGCCAAAATAGATTCTTTACTCGGCATAGCGATGGGGGTTGGGGGCAGTCCTTTGCGCATATAGCTATTGTAGGGACTGTCTTTGCGAAGATCTGCTTTACGTAAATTCCCATCAAATTTAGGCCCAAGGCCATAGATTACTGTGGGATCAGTCTGGAGCAACATGCCTTTATTCAGCCGATTGGTAAAAACGGCGGAGACCAAAGCCCTATCGCTGGATCGCCCTGTTTCCTTTTCAACGATGGAGGCCAGGATTAAGAGCTCGTAAGACGTTTTTAACGGTGAGCCCTGTTCTTTTTGCAGCCAGACTTGGGATAGTTGCTTTTGCATAGCCTGCGATGCTCTGCGATAAATATCCAGATCAGAATCATCGGGGTCAAAAACATAGGTGTCCGGAAGAAACGCCCCCTCCAGTTCGGGGTAATTGAGATTGAGGTTTTGCAGTAATTGCTTTGCGCTGAAGCCTTTGGTCTGATGTATGAGTGCTGGGTGTGAATCGATCAGCGCTCTCAATTGCCAAATGGTCATCCCTGGAATGATGGCAATGCTTTCTTTGACTCTATCGCCCCGTGCAATTTGAAACAGAATGGTCGCCAAACTTGCTCTTGTTGGCAACAGATAGGTGCCTGGTTTCAGTTTGGAGCCAACTAGCAAAGCCCTTGCACTTAACTGAAAAAGCAATGAATGCGTTGCTACGCCCTGCTCTTTAAGTTGATCAGAAATACTAGCAAGGCCTGATTGAGGTTTAATTTTGACTTTATATGACGTCAAATCAGTAATATTTGGGTTGGCTGGGACCACTGGCCATGCAAAGAGGCTGATATAGAAAATGCCAATCGTTGTAAGAAGACCAAAGAAGCAGGTTCTTAAAACTTGACTCTTTGATTTTCCATTGGGAAAGCGACGCCTTCCCTGAATTTTTCTGCTCATCAGGCTATGATAAAAGGGTCATGACAAATACACCCCAAAACATGCCAAATCCAGCAGCTCTTCCACAATGGGGCCTTATCTTGGTTGAGGGTGCAGATGCAGCCAGTTTTCTGCAGAATCAGCTCAGCAACTCTGTTTTAGGCTTAAGTCGCACTTTTTCTCCGCAAATCGCCCAGGGCCATGGTTCAGTCCGACTTGTCGGTTACTGCAACCCAAAAGGAAGGCTACTTGCAAGTGCCTGGCTCGGACTATTTCCTAGTGATGAAACTTCGGATGATCGTTTTGCTTTATTCATCTCAAAAGATATTGCAGCAACTACAGCCAAGCGTTTATCCATGTTTGTTTTACGTTCTAAAGTCAAAGTAACGGATGCTTCATCGGAATGGAATATTTTCGGGCTAACTGACAGCAATGCAAATCTTGCAGATTTCAACATCGCCGATGGTCAAATTGCCCTACGTTTACCAGATGTTTTAGTGGATGAAAAATCTTCTGCACGAGTATTGTTAGCACAAAAAGTAAATGCAGATCAATCTTTGAGTGGCGACTCAACTCAATGGGATCATCTTGAGGTAATGAGTGCTATCCCTAGAATTGTTCTAGCAACACAGGAACAATTTGTTCCGCAAATGATTAACTTTGAATCTGTTGCTGGGGTGGACTTTAAAAAAGGTTGTTACCCAGGACAAGAAATCGTTGCTCGCAGCCAATATCGTGGGGCGATTAAAAGACGTCTTCAGCTGGCTCATATTGAGCTCGATACCATGGTCACCCAGTCTACAGCCCCAGGCATTGAGCTTTTTCATTTAAATGACCCATCCCAGCCAGCAGGGATGGTGGTTCTATCAGCCCCCTCCCCTCTAGAGCCCGGCCGAATCGACCTCCAGCTTGAGTGCAAATTAGAGGCGCTCAAAACTGGGGATATTCATCTTGGAAGTGCCCAAGGACCTGTGTTAAAAATAGATTCATTGCCTTACCCATTAATTGAAATTTAGGACTTTTAGCAGACATGTGTCTCATCCTTTTTGCCTGGCAATCTCATCCAGACTACCCATTGGTAGTTGCGGCTAATCGCGATGAATTTTATGAACGCGATACTGCAGGCATTTCTTGGTGGTCTGAACACCCACATGTTTTAGCTGGCAGAGATCGTGCAGATGTTTTAGGAAGTCCCGGCACATGGTTAGGTTTTACGAAAACCGGTAAATTCGCTGCGCTCACTAATGTCAGAGCGCCCAGCGAAAAAAATCCAGACTCCAGAACACGTGGTGAGCTTTCCTTAATGTATCTTGCCGGCAAAGATGGTCCAGCCACTTTTATTCAAGAGAATGTAAAGCGTTTTCAAAATTACAATGGCTTTAATCTTTTGATGGCTGATTTAAGTAATCCTGAAAATGCGCAGATGCATTGGGTAAGCAATCGCATGATGATGGGTCAAACAATTCGTCCGCGCAAAGTCTTCCCCCAACAACCGCTGGAGGCCGGAGTCTACGGGCTCTCTAATGCCATGCTGGATACGCCGTGGCCCAAGGTTAATGATCGAGTAGCCGCCTTTGCTCAAACTCTTGCGATGGATAGCGGTCAACTGAAGAATGCAGACCATTATCTAAAGTTGTTATCCGATACGCATCATGCAAGTGATCATGAGTTACCCAATACTGGTGTTAGCCGTGAATGGGAAAAAGCCCTGTCACCTGCTTTTATTAAAACGGATACTTATGGAACGCGCTCAAGCACTGTGCTGAGAGTGCGTAAAGATGGTCAGTTTGAAATGGTCGAGCGTCGATTTGATGCTACAGGCACTGTTGGCCATGACGTGATTACTGGCGCTCTGAGTGCTGCACCAGTTTAATTATTCATCTTTTTTAATCGTTTATTTCGCCACGTAGATCGTCTTTCACAACACGGTCACCATCGGCGTTCCGAGTTGCTAATCGCTTGAGGTACTTGAATGTACCTGTCGCCATACAACAGACTTCACCTTGATCGTTATAGAGCTTGGCCTCGCAGAAGGCCATAGTAGCTGTTCTGCGAACGGTATCAGCCCGAACTCGTAAGATTCCATTTGCAGCCTGCATAAAATTATTTTTCAACTCAATCGTAACGACGCTGCGGTCAGCGGGATCTCCAGATCTAGCAGCAACAGCCATGGCCACATCCATCAGCGTGAGAAGCACACCGCCATGAGCTACCGCCCAAGTATTGGTGTGTTCAGGTTTCAAGGCTAGCAAAATCTCCCCTTTGCCCATTTCTGCGCTGAGGCAGCGAACCCCTAGCAACTTTAAAAATGGGACATTTAATTCCTCACCTAAATTGGCAAGCTGAGTTTGGGGATTGATTTGGACATTTTTGTTCATGGGGTCATTTTAGTAGCTCAAACACCGTTTGTGAAATCCACCTAGAATAGTTGCCATGGCCTTTACTTTACGTGGCGATGACGCCGTCCAAGAGCTCCAACCAACCCCTATTCCAGATCCCTATTGGGTGGGCTTTTCATCTTCGGCAGCGAAGTTAGTCAATATTCCCTTAAACGAGAACGGCTATCCACAGGATGAATCTTGGCTGGCGGTTTTAGCAGGCAATTCCTTAATAACGCAGTCATCTCAATTTTCACAACCCATTGCCACGGTTTACAGCGGTCATCAATTTGGTGTTTGGGCTGGTCAATTAGGCGATGGCCGCGCAATCTTGTTGGGCGAAATTTCCAACCAAGAGTTACAACTCAAAGGCGCCGGTAAAACGCGTTACTCACGCATGGGTGATGGCCGAGCTGTTTTGCGCTCATCCATACGAGAATTTTTATGTAGCGAAGCAATGCATGCTTTAGGAATTCCTACTAGCAGAGCGCTTTCTGTAGTGGGTTCAGATTTGCCTGTATTACGTGAGACTAAGGAAACCGCTGCGGTATGCGCTCGTTTAGCGCCAAGTTTTATGCGCGTTGGGCATTTCGAGCATTTCGCTGCCACACAAAATAATGTTCGACTAAAAGAACTTGCCGATCAATTGATAGATCAGCACTATCCAGATTGCCGTAGCGCTCAAGATCCCTATTTAGAACTATTTCAAAAAATTTGTGAGAGAAATGCTCGCTTGGTTGCCCAATGGCAAGGCGTGGGTTTTTGTCACGGAGTTCTGAATAGCGATAATATTAGTGTTTTAGGTCTTACGATTGACTATGGCCCATTTGGATTTTTAGACTATTTTCAAGTTGATCATATTTGCAATCACAGCGATCAAGGCGGTCGCTACGCCTACCATCGTCAACCCCAAATCATGCACTGGAATATGGCTTGCTTAGCCAGTGCATTCATTCCGCTCCTCGAAATAAATCACCCCCAAGAGGAATCTCAAGAGCTCCTCACTAAAGCACTTAGTCAATTCCCTATCGTCTATGGACAGGCTTGGCAAAAGCTATTCAGGCATAAATTGGGCCTGGCGACTGAACAAGATGATGATGTTCAATTGATTGAACGACTCCTCCAAGCAATGCATGATTCAAAGGTAGACTTCACAACACTGTTTCGCCGGCTTGCTGATATTAATACCGAAGCACCTATTGCAGAAATTTCAATGCGGAATAACTTTATTGACCGCGACTCGATGGATCAATGGTTTGGCGATTACATTGCCCGCTTAAAGTCTGAATCAAGCGTCGATGCCAAGCGTAAGCTCAACATGAACAGAGTCAATCCAAAATATATATTACGCAATCATCTGGCTCAGGTAGCAATTGAAAAAGCCCAAGAGAAAGATTTTTCTGAGCTTGCCAAACTCTTACAAATTTTGGAGAGCCCATTTGATGAGCAAGCGCAATATGAAGAATATGCGTCTCCCCCGCCGCCAGATTTAAGTGCTATTGAGGTTAGCTGCTCTTCTTAGTGCATTTGCATTCACTTCATTTAAGGATGTTCATATGAAAAAAACAGATCAAGAATACAAAAAATTACTCAGCGATATTGAATACCGAGTGACGAGAGAGGCGGGTACTGAAAGACCTTTTTCTGGCAAATATTGGGACCACTGGGATAAAGGGAGATATACCTGTATTTGCTGCAATACTCCTCTCTTTCTATCCGATACAAAATTTGATGCAGGGTGTGGGTGGCCTAGTTATAACAAGCCCGAGGAAGAATCTGCCATTAAAGAGATTAAAGACACCAGCCATGGCATGATCCGCACTGAAGTACGCTGTGCCAACTGCGATGCACATCTTGGCCATGTATTTGATGATGGCCCAGACCCTACCGGTTTGCGCTATTGCATTAATTCTGCTTCCTTAAGCTTTGAGCCTAGCTCTAACGCTGAACTCACCAGCAAGCCATAATTACAGCCCTCAATGCAAATAGCTGGATAATCCCCTGATGAAATTTTTATTCGATCTTTTCCCAATTATTCTGTTCTTTATCGCCTTCAAATTTGGCGATATCTATACTGCGACGATTGTCGCCATGGTTGCAACCATTGGTCAGATCCTCTGGGTCTATTATCGCCACCGCAAGATTGATGCGATGCAGTGGATCAGCCTAGTCATGATTCTTGTATTTGGCAGCCTCACCATCTTTTTGCATGACAAGACCTTCATTCAGCTAAAGCCAACTGCCCTTTACTGGCTATTTGCTGGCGCTTTATTTATTAGTGCCCAATTTTTTAAAAAGAATTGGATACAAGTACTCATGGGCAAGCAAGTGACCCTAAAGTCGGAGAATTCTCATTCAGTTTGGCACCGGCTCAATATGGCTTGGGCCATCTTCTTCTTTTTTATGGGCGTTCTGAACCTCTACATTGCTTTTGAATTCTCCGAAGAGACTTGGGTCAACTTCAAATTATTTGGCACTACAGGTTTGCTAGTGGTCTTTGTGATTCTTCAAGGTATCTGGCTTTCGCGTCATATGGAGCATCCGTCAGAATGAGCATCAACCAAGTCCGCATCGCCCTTTTTGAACAGGATCTGCAAAAGGCATTTTCCATTGAACATCTTCAGATTGAAGATGAGAGTCATTTACACGCTGGTCATGCGGGTGCAGCCAGTGGCGGTGGGCACTTTAAGCTCACGATTGTTGCCCCAGAATTTAAGGGTTTGAACTTAGTGGCACGACATCGTGCTGTCTACGCAGCCCTCAATCGACATATTCCAATAGAAATTCACGCCTTGACCATTCATGCAATGGCGCCTGGAGAAGCTGCAACTTAAGGCTGCATTACACTTGGCAGCATTAAACCATTTAACCCAACTATTTATTTATTGACCACCATGCGGAAATCACACCAGCTTCTCTCACTCAGCCTTTTAGTAAGCCTTCTATCTAGCAACGTCTTCGCTCAGAATGCGGTTATTGTGAATGGGAAATCAATCCCTAAGTCCCAATTGGATAAATTGGTACAGAAATCAGGTCAGCCAGATAATCCACAAGTACGTGATCAAGCCCGTGAAATGCTAGTTACCCGAGAATTAATTTTGCAGGAGGCTGATAAGCGTGGAGTGATTCAAAAAGAGTCGGTGCGAGATCAATTAGAGCAAGCGCGAGTTGGAGTATTGGTTGCAGCAGTGTTTGAGGACTATGCTGAAAAGGAAGGCGTGGCTGATGCAGATCTCAAGGCTGCATATGAAACCGTTAAGACCCAGTACACCGGCAAGGAATACCACGTAGAGCATATTTTGGTCGAAAAAGAAGCTGATGCAAAAGCAATCATTGCTCAGATTAAGGCTGGCGGTAACTTTGAAGAGATTGCCAAAGCAAAATCCAAAGATCCTGGCTCTGCTAAGGATGGTGGCGACCTAGGTTGGGTTTCTGACAAGGCGCTAGTTCCTGAGTTTTCAAAGGCGATGGTTCAACTGAAGAATGGCCAAATCACTGATAAACCCGTGAAGTCTCAATTTGGATATCACATCATCAAAATGCTAGATTCTCGTGATGTGAAGCCACCAAGCCTAGACGA
>CAJEZV010000050.1 GCA_903995005.1 uncultured beta proteobacterium | reverse complement strand
CGGCATACGAGATAGACTTGGGTGACTGGAGTTCAGACGTGTGCTCTTCCGATCTGTGCAATGCCACCATGAAGGCTCAACCCGATCAATCGATATCTCCATCGCATCAAAATGGAGGGGTGCATCAACATGAGTTCCAGAATGAGCCGGGCAATGCATATATGTACTATTTGCCACATTACCATTAACCATACTCCCGTGCAAATCAATTGAGATAAGCCCAGACGCTCCATATAGCGGAGTCAATGAATTCAGTGTGTGACTTAGATACGAATATCGTGGCTTAGAATCTTGCACAGAATTTCCTTCTTTCAGAATTATTTAGATACAGAGAATCTTTCAAGCGCTTTACTGGTGTTTTTGGTAGATGTGCAAATCTTTGGCAAAACTGCATGCGAAGATCCAAAAGAGGCTGCGTTGCCCACCACCCTTCAACATCATCCCAAACATCAGCTATCTTTTGGGCCGCATGCAACGCATCGTAACAGAGAATACCTGCATTGGAGAGTACTTCAAACCAGGGAATCGCATCCTCTCTCAATAGGTCACGGTCACGCTGCCAAAAAGCAATAACTGGATCGCCCAAGCTCATAGCCTCGTAGAAGGTAGATGAGTTATAAGTCGAAATTAAAAGTCGACTCTTTCTCGCACTAGTCGAAAAAGCACCCAATCCAGAATCAATGACTACCTCTGGAAATCGCTTTTTCCATTCTATGGCTGGATGCTCACCCCACCAATCTTGTGATGGATGAAGGCGAACAATCAAGCCTAGTCTTATTTGAGCCGGTAGAGCAGCAACCAACTCATATTGTGCAAGAAGATATTGATAATAGCTCGCGTGATCACTCCACGGGTGTTTAGGATCTGGCGGCCCTAAAACAAGTAGTGCCGGCCCACGCTTATTATGTAGCCGCCTCTTCTTACTAATACACGAAAGAAGCAATTCATTCGAATCCTCTTTATGCTCCAACCAATTTCCCCAAGCAAGAAATTGACTAGCCGCAGCCATATCATTTGGTTCAGCCAAAATATAGCGGGATGTTCCATAATTTCCTCCATGCTGCCCCAGCACATAGCGGGAGCCAGCCTCAACTTTCTGGGCCGTCCACAACTTGAAAACTTCATCATTCTGAAAACTGCCAGATGTCAAAATGGCTTGAGGCTGCTTTGGCCAAGGTAGTCTATTTACAACGCGCTTTAGCTCAGGGTAGCCTTCAAGATAAATGCTTGGCATTTGTTCAGGTATCAATTCTCTTAGACATCTTTCGAAGACATCTCCAGTCTTGGCGAGGGAAAAGTGGTTTCGCTCCTGCATATTAGTTGAGCAACTAGGGGCGAGCTCCTTAGGCCAAGAAAATGGGAATTGCCCTAAGGACAAAAGCGTCTTTTGCTCGACTACCCGCGATAAACCAGACTCCATAATGAATACATCTGATTCTGTCTTTGCCAGCATGTTAAGGCGCTTATAAACTTCCTGCTTAGTAATTGAAGCCAATCTCTTAACATTCGAGCCAGTACTTTGCACCCTCTCAGCAATAAAAGTTTCTGGAATGCGCGTATAGGGGATATCAAACCAGCCGGAAATCAGCCGCGCGTACAAAGCCTGATTCCAAGATTTGTTAAGCATCAGCTTCATGAAAGGACCGCGCGTTGATGCAATAGTTTCGCTGAGACGCAGCGCCGAAATTACAGCATGCGAGGGTTGATATTTAATTACGGCACACTGAAGAGTGGACCAGCGATTGAAAACAACAGAAATAAAGGCATACAGCCATGGCCCAATAATGATTCTCCAGTATCGACTCGAGTAATTCTCTTGGTGACGTTCATTTAGTATTAGGGCCAACTCCACTAGCAACTTCTCGTAAAGCGCCAGCACAAAGCGATAGTCCTCATCCTTGCGCTCTAAATTTGGGTCGTAAAAAGTGGCCACATCAAATTCACCATCTAACTTTGGCGCGGTAACAAGAAAGGACCGACACCATTCCCCCAAAAATACCTTGCGACTGCTAGACCCCCATGTGGAAGGTTCTGCGGTTGTAATTAGGCTTACGCTCGACATCGTTATGGGGTCTCACAATCCACAACTATTAATGCATTCGCAAACTCTCCGCTGAAGATAAATCCCGTCCAAACTCCTGGGGGCTCATTAAACAAACGATCTCTGTTGTGGCATACAAAATCACCCTCAAAATATCGAGTCAATAGGCTCAGTTGGGATTCTCTTATGATGAATATAAACAATTTCAAGGACTGAGAGAAATACCCCATTTTCAAATAGATCAATACTTATATCGAAGATTAACAATCTACTAACGTCAAACTTTCGACTATCTTTTCTGCCAATCTAGAGGCAATATAGCGTTGAGCATCATCTGTACTGGCGGCCATATGCGGAGTGAAAGATATCTCTTTCCGATGAAGCAGGGGGCTGTTGTAGCGATGTCGTCCGGGATCAACATCAAATGGCGGCTCGTCTTCGCACACATCCAATGCTGCACCGGCCACATGACCTGAGATAATTGCCTCAACCAGCGCCTCTTCATCGACCACTGCGCCGCGCGACGTGTTAACGAGCAGTAGCCCTTGTTGGGCTATTTTAAATTCTTTCCTGCCAATAAGCCCCCGGGTTCCTGCAGATAAAGGCACATGGAGTGACAATACATCGACTTGATTAAGAAGTTCATCTATAGACATTGCCCTGAGTACCTTCATCTCAACTAAGTCAGAGTGAGGCGCCATAGGATCGTACGCAATCAAGCGACAACCAAAAGCCCCAAGTCGCCTGGCGACACGACTGCCTACCCGACCCAATCCTATCAATCCAATGGATAGCGCACTCATGTCACGCCCCACTAGCAAATCTCGCCGAAAGTCGCCATTTTCAACCATTTTTTGCGCCTGATAGGCTTTGCGAACAAGACAAAGAATTTGCATGACCGCAAAATCGGCGGCAGCATCAGCATTCCCTCCTGGAACAGTCAATACAGACATACCACGCCCCTCGGCGGCGGACAAGTCAATGTTATCTGTGCCTACCCCAGCACGCCCAATGACGCGAAGCTTGGGAGCATGATTGAAGAGCTCTTCGTTAGCCTGGATAACACTTTTAATTACAATTGCGTCTATATCCCCAACCTTTAAAAGCAAATTTTCGCGCGTCAAGCCAAGTGCAAGCTCAATATCTAGCCCCGCCTCTCGCATGATATTTAATCCCGCTTCGTGTATAGACTCACACACCAGAACTCTCATTACTACTCCTATTTGTGCCGCACCAAAGAAGTATACGGAACAACTTTATGTCCAAATGGTGTGGCGATATCTGGGATCTTCTCACCTTTAGCCAAAGAAATCAGGTCATCAAATAATGGAATACCGGCAGCTACAGCTACGGCTGCGCTACCACTTGGCCGAGGATTTATCTCTAAAATTCTAGGCTGACCATTTGTATTTAACATTATGTCGCAGTCATATAGCCATGACAACCCAAATGCACTAACAATTCGAGGGGCTAGTTGGTATATTTCATGATTGTCTTCAATAATATGTCCTTCATTGGGGACCGCCGGATTAACTCTTCGACGGACGACTGCACGAATTAGTTCACCGTCTCTTGAGAGCATATCGAGGTCAAATGTTGGCTCTAAAAGTTTCTCCATAACCATGACTGGAAAAAGATTTTGATATCCAGACAAATACTCCCGCTTAAACGTGTCAATACCCATATGCATTTCACGACCACCGCTATAACTTCGCGCACTATCACTACCGCGGCTGATAACACAAACATCCCTGCCACCACGAGAGATAGCCGGCTTCACTACAACATCCCTATCTTGATTAATCAAACTATCAACAGTAAGACATAGGTCGTTGACATCGATAACCCGCTTCCAAAGCGGCACCGGCAATCCTGCTGACTCCAAAACCGCGTATGTTGCAGTCTTGTCTGCCAAGGTTTCAAGAATAGTAGCTTTAGCGCAGGCTAGCTGACGCCCACCTATCTCGATAAGAGCGCGGCCTCTAGCGGCTGATAAGGCCTCATCGTCTGACCAAGGTATAACCAGATCAATCTGATATCGACGAGCAATATCCCCAATTACTTCGGCATACCTAATATCTTTTCCATCCGGAACGAGCTCAAAGGCATTTGCAAAATGCCGCCCAATTGCATTTGGGGAAGAATCTACGGCGACCACGAAATTTTCACCATGACGCGAAGCTGTCCGAAGGAGACGGATAGCCTCTGGTGCTAAACCACCACCAGCACAAGTTAAAAGGATGCGATAACTCATAGTTTCTCCATCACTGCCTCAGCAATAATCGGCTCATCGCGCCTCATATTTACTGCAGCCCGACACCCCATTAAATGATTATGCAACCTAGGCGGCAAACCAGGAAAACCAGGCAAGGGTCTTTTGAGAGCAACATTCTCCGGCGAAAATAACTCTCCAGCCTTGATATCACATTTAGCTACCAAGCACCGATGACGCTCGCTCCGGAGCAATTCCTCTGCTGGGACAGGAGAAATCACCTCATCCCCTCGCATCACCTCAAGCCTTCGAATCCGGTCTACCATATTTTTAAAATCAGGAGGCTCCATCGAAATATGATGATCAGCACCCGGGGAGGATCGGTCTAGAGTGAAATGTTTTTCGACTAGCCGAGCACCAATTGCTACAGCTGCCTCGCAAGCCAAGCCATCAAAAGTATGGTCTGAATAACCGATCGGCACTCCAAAGCGGCGTCGGAACGCCGGAATCCCTAGCAAGTTTATGGTCTCATCTGGCGCGGGATATAGAGCAGTACATTTCAACAAAGCCACCCCCTTTGATCTACTTGAGTTGGCAGCACCCAATGCTGCCGCGATCTCCTCCTCGTATGCCAGACCAGTCGAGATAATTATTGGCAACCCAGTTTGAGCAGCTGCAGAGATCAATGGTGTATTCGTCATAAGACCCGAGGAAATCTTCACCGCCGACATGCCAACACGAACCATACGCTCTAAACTCGAAAAATCTCCTGGTGTTGCAAATAACTCAATTTGAAGGTTTTTGGCAAGATCAATCATTGCACACAGCGCCTCATTATCGAGATTTTTTCCCATAAACTCGCTATACGAGGTCGTTCCCTGAACATAACTTTCATCTGCATCTATCATTTGCAGTTTGACAGCGTCTGCGCCCGCCTGAGCAGCGGCTTTAATCATCGCGGCACACAGATCGACATTGCCGCCATGATTTATTCCAACCTCTGCAATCACAAAAACAGGCTGGCCTCTACCAACTCTTCGCGATCCGATGTCGAATCCTTCATCAAGCTTATTAAGCATTAAGTTTCCTGTTTAGGATATTGATTTTTTATGTGAATTGATCATCCAACCGAGCTCAAATGCCTCTGCTGCTTCTACGCCGACTGTAGCACCTCTCCATGCGGCAAGGTGCCCTACTGCAACAAGCGAACGAGGGTGCGGAAATTCCCTCAGTTCTTGATGGTAGCAAGCCAACGCACTCATTTTGAGCTGAAGGGTCTGAGAGATGTCATTGTACCAATTTGGACTAAAAGCCGGAGAGGAAGCGGCAGGACGCCATTCAGTGCTTGAAGGCGTCTCAAAAAAAAGTAAGAGTTTGAGTGCTCCACCTGGTTGAGGTCGACAAGCTGCCAACACAGCTTCATGGACACGACTATGATCAATATTAACATCACCTCCATGGTGCGTGTAAATGACGTCCGGCGCATAAACACTCGTTACCGCTTCAATGTCCCTTACAATGTCCAACAAACCTACATCATCCATCCGGTTATCAGCATAGGACTTAAAAAAGACATCGCGAACGCCCAAAAGACTTGCAGCTTCTCGAGCTGCTACCTTTCTATCCTCTAGATCATTAGGGGAAATAATTCCGCGAGCTCCGATACCGTCAGTAAAAAGTAGTACCCGCACATCATCACCCTGATGGGCATGGAGGGCCATAGTACCCCCACAACCTAGCACTTCATCATCTGCATGTGCAGCAATTACCAATACAGAGCTCTTACCCAAAAATATCCCCTCAACCATTAAAATTTGGGCTCATCCAAAACTTATGGTGTGAGGCCTCATCTTGAAACTCTGTCAGCCTAAAACCAACCGAGAGAAAAAGTTTTGTGCTCGCCAAGTTTTCTCTACGAACAAGTGCCACAACTTTGGTAATTAAACACATTTCAAGCAACCTCTCTAACCCTTGATTCAGCAGGCGTGCTCCAATCCCCCTACGCTTCATACATGGATCTACACTTATATCAACGAAAGCCTCGCCGCCCTCAACATCAAAGCGCACTTGACCGACTGGCAATCCAAATTCGTCTTCCCCGATAAACATAATACTTTTTGAATTTTTTAGTTTATCAGTAAACCACATATGGTGACCGTCAGGTTCAATCAATTTTTGCGTAAAGGCACTTTTTCGCACCTCAGAATCATTTGCCCAATTTAGATAAAGCAATTCATCCGCAATACGCGCCTGACGAATAATCAGACTTTGCCCATAAAATCCCATTGATGAGGCAACACGGGGGGCACCAAACCCATCGACATATCCCAGTGATCTAGCCGACATTTTATGAACTACTTCAGGGCTTCTCAATAGATCATGAATCGCCCCCCTCCATACTGCACTAGATAGAATTTTCTCGCCATCGATCAAAAGATGAGCGCCATTTCGTGCTAAATTTTCAGATAGTGAGCGCTGATTTTCGGCCACCACCGCTACCAATGCAGGCAATCCCAGACAGCATCGCTCCCATGATGTTGACCCACCCGCAGTCAGCATCAAATCTGCGCGCGCCATCAGAGCCGCTAAATTTGGTAGATCACGGTGCACTGACACTTGATGCATTCCAGAGGCCGCCCTCACGATCTGCTCAGCGTGAGGGTTAGCTGCCCCGACAACCACATCAACTTGAATATTTTGGAAATAAGGTGTACTTAGCGCTTCTAAAGCTATTGCTGTCAAGTTACGCGTATCTGCCCCCCCAAAGAATACAAGGATGGTACGCACCATGCCATTTCGTGAGGGCATAGATTGACGCAAGTGGGAATACAAGGGATTCAATAATGCGAATTGCGGACCTAGAAGTGTGACACAGCTTTTACTGACTAAGTTGGTATAAGGTTCAGTCGCTTTTTCTGCAATCCAATTCTGGTCAAGCAACAGAGCACAATCATGGTTTCTACAAATATCATCTATCACAACTAGGCGACAACCTTGAACCCCCATCTCGGATTCCCAAAATTTTCCGAGCGAATAATTATCGACAACAATCCAATCAGGCACTCCGCCTCTAAACACGGCCGTAGTTTGTTGCGCATCATTCAACTCGATTTTTTTTTGCTCTAAGCTATTTATCCCGTTAAAACTAATTCCATCATTATTTAGGCGGGCAAGTATATGGACCTCGAAACCCTCTTGACGTAAATATGAAGACATTGCACCTAACATATCGCGCACTATAAATATTACATTTGCACCACGCCGCCTCAACTCATTGGCCAAAGTTAAGCATCGGATCACATGTCCAGTACCAATTTTTTGAGATGCATCAACCCGAAAAACTACCTTCACGTAGAAAACCTTTCCAGAATTTACTACTCCGTTCGATATCGAGAAGTTAATTTATACAACAGACAGTATCAGGGACTGAAAATCGTTATCGATAGTTATAAAAATTGATGGACTCTTGCATAGCTATCCAAAAAACATGGGAATGATTAAATTCTATTTACTCAATTTATGAGCGCAAATTATGAATTCCTGTATCTCACTACCATAGTATTTATGATGAGTGAAGCCAACATCATCAACCTCAAAAATGGATTGAATTAAGGCTGAGAAATCCTCAGCGCTTGCAGGGCAATATGTCGGTACTGGAGGCTCACCATACAGGTACACATCATCTGGAAGCGCAATTGCTTTCGCCGCAAAATCCGCCTGTGGCCCGTTAATATCCAAAATTATTTTGCCGCCTGGCTTCATTACTCGATCGAACTCCCGCAACAGCGAACTCACTCGTTCCGGCGATGCGAGAAGTGATAATACATTCATACAATTGACATAATCAAATACGCCATCAGAATATGGCAATCTATCAGCATTAATATCAATAACCCGTAATTTAGTCTTTTCCTCAAGACCTGAGAGTGATTGAAGTTTCTTTTGAACCATCAAAATCGCATTCGGGGAAGCATCAATTCCTTCAACCTCGTAACCACACTTAAGTAGATGAATCAAATTAGTTCCGGTGCCGCACGCATACTCCAGTAATTTGCCCGCACCCACTCCGCCAAAATGCCAACGCTCAAGACGCACTAGATCAAGAGAAGGGTACTTCTTATCATTCGCCCCTCCCTCGAACAAGTCATTCCATCTCTTTTGTATATCCGGGTGCACTAAGGAAATAGAGTTATTTTTTTTCATGTTCATCATTAGTACTGACGCCTCTTATCTACAACATTTAGTAAGGGCGTATCACTAATGAAACGCCCGATATTCTTTAAAATAAGGTCAAAGCTACGCTGCCTATTCCAATCCGAGGGACCAGCAACATGCGGTGTCAAAACAACATTGCTCATGAATCTTAAAGGATGATCCTCCGGTAATGGCTCGGGATTTGTTACGTCAAGCCCAGCACCTGCTAGTTTACCTTCACGCAAAGCCGCCAGAAGATCGTCTGTAACCACTGTAGGGCCACGCGAAATATTAACAAAGAATGCACCCTTCTTCATTGCATTAAAGGCAGTATGATTGAATAAATTGTGTGACAAATATGTCTCAGGTGCAGCCATAAATACTACGTCCGCTATTGGTAGAATCTCCATCAGCCGACTAGCATCCGCTTGTTGCCGGATGAAACTGGTCATATGTACGTACTCGGTATCAATCGCTATCACATCCATACCAAAAGCAGAAACACGTTCTGCTATCAAAAGCCCAATCCCGCCGCCGCCGCCAATTACTGCCGCCGTTTTACCGCGTAATTCAACTGGACGTGGCAGAGTATCTGGCTTGTTACCAGAGATGTAGTAGCAAAGATTACGCGTCAACGAGAGCAACAGTGCGAGCGCATGATCAGCAACCTCAGGTCCCTGAATAATCTTACCGTTAGTTAAGACGATATCGCTTTCAACAAGTTCTTTGAAGAAAAAACTCTCACATCCAGCTCCTGTGGAATGAATCCATCGCAGTGTTGGAGAAGCTTCCCTGATTAACTCAGCTTTCATTAACGGCCTAGGGCACCCTATCAATCCTGAGACACCTTTTACTTTGTCGTATATCGCTCCTTTGGAGTCTTCTACCACAACATAGTCCACACCCCTATGAGTTGAAATGACCTCATCGATCATTCTTTGATTAAGGCCGGTTGAGCGCACCAGCATTATTTTCGTCATCTATTCCCCCAGCCTTCATATCGATTGCCATAGCTCTTAAAGTAAGCAACTAGCACCTTCATTGCTGAAGGGCCTTAAACATCAGTTCCGCACGTATCCAGTCCTCAGGCGTATCTATATCCTGCACCCGATATTTCGGAATCCTTATGGGTACTGCATGCTCACATAACAATGCATCAATTCTCATCAACACATCGGCTCGCCCCCAATAAAATTGTCCTGCATCATGATAAACCTCATCAAGATCCTGAGATCTATGACGATAATATGCAGGCTCCAGCATTTCCAATTTTCCTTGGTCGTTTATCCGCAACGCTCGTTGCACCGGATATTCATATGTGGCAACGGTAACCGCGAGCGTTGCGCATTGTGACTCCACCACTCTCCATCCCGAAAGTAGAGTTTCTGAGGTCACAAAAGGTGCCGTCGGATAAATACAACATATCCAAGAATCAGTTTGATTGATACCGAGCTCTGTAATTGCATGTCGAATGACTGGCAAAGTTCCAGAGTTATCCGTCGCCAGTTCTTCTGGGCGACGGAATGGGCACTCGGCCCCATAGTGAAGGGCTAACTCAGCAATTTCACTATCGTCTGTGGAGACAATTACTCTATCGAAAATAGATGATTGCAAGGCGGCGTCAATAGAGTAGGCAATAATAGGCTTTCCGCAAAAGTTACGAATATTCTTTTGCGGGATTCGCTTACTACCCCCACGAGCTGGAATTAGAGCGATTTTCATTGAAATATTTCTCGCAAAGTTGCGACTACAAACTCTTGCATATCGCTGGAAAGTTCAGGGTAGAGGGGAAGACTCAACGCCTCTACCCCATGACGCTCGGCCTCTGGAAACATGCCTTCAGAAAACCCAAGAGACCGATAGTATGGTTGCAAATGAATAGGAGTATAGTGAACGTTTACGCCAATATTTCTAGTCCTCATCTTGTTATAAATCTCACTGCGTCCACCATACCTAGGGCTGTCTGGCACCCTAACCACATAAAGATGCCAAGCCGATCGGGGCTCGAGAGTTATTACTGGAAGAGCAAGCGGCAAATCACGAAGAGCGTCATTGTAGATGTTGGCCCGCCTCTCTTTTGCCTGAATAAATCCATCTAATCGCCGCAACTGACTCTCACCCAATGCAGCTTGAAACTCTGTCATACGATAGTTGAACCCAAGAAGCTGCTGCTCATAGCACCAGCCATTAACATTTGACTTAATTTGAAAATTATCGGGGTTACGAGTAATGCCATGGCTGCGCAATAGGCGAATACGATCTGCTAGCGTCTGGTCGTTAACCATCACTGCGCCACCCTC
>CAJEZV010000049.1 GCA_903995005.1 uncultured beta proteobacterium | reverse complement strand
ATTGCACCCGCACTAAAAGCTGGTAAACGCGTACTATTGGTAGCACATGGTAATAGCATCCGCTCTTTAATTAAATACTTGGACCAAATGTCTAACGAAGCCATTATGGAAGTGAACGTCCCCAATGGCGTACCGCTTGTCTATGAGCTTGACGACAATCTCAAGCCTATTCAACACTTTTATCTGGACTAAGGTCAAAAAGAAACATGCGCCAATTTCTGAAGAATTTCGCTCTCATTGCCGTCGGTTTAATTGCTGGAGTAGCAGCAACTATTCAACTCTCAGCAACCGCCCAGCAAGGTACCCAGCTTCCCCTCGATGAACTGCGCACACTCTCCAATGTCTTTGCACAAATCAAGCGCGAGTATGTTGAACCAATCGAAGATAAGCAACTATTAACCGATGCTGTCAAAGGAATGGTGAGCAGTCTAGATCCTCACTCGACCTTTCTAGACAAAAAAGATTTTTCAGAAATGCAAGAAGCAACCTCGGGTAAATTTGCCGGTCTCGGAATTGAAATCACCTCCGAAGATGGTGTTGTTAAAGTGCTGAACCCAATTGAAGATAGTCCTGCGGCGCGCGCTGGCTTACAGGCGGGTGATTTAATTACTCGCCTTGATGACAAACCAGTACGCGGTATGTCTCTTGATAAAGCAGTTCGTACGATGCGTGGCACACCTGGTACCAAAATTACATTGACTGTATATCGCAAAAGTGAAGAGCGTAGCTTTCCTGTAACTATTACTCGCGCAGAAATTAAAGTGCAATCTGTTAAAGCCAAAATTCTGGATAATGATATTGCCTGGGTTCGAGTAACAAGCTTTCAAGAGCGCACCGTCCCTGATCTTGCTAAGAAATTAACGGATCTTGCCAATCAAAACCCAAAGCTCAAGGGCATCATTCTTGATCTACGAAATAATGGTGGTGGCCTCCTGCAAGGTGCAGTTGGAGTAGCTGCTGCCTTCTTGCCTGCTGATGTAGTAGTGGTATCAACCAAAGGCCAAGCGCCTGATTCCAAACAAGTATTTAATGCAACCCCAGCTATGTATCGCCTAAGCGAACCAGGAGACCCGTTAGCTGGCGTTCCTGCGATCTTTAAGAAGTTGCCGATGGTAGTTTTAGTCAACGCCTATTCAGCTTCTGCCTCTGAGATTGTTGCCGGCGCATTACAAGACTACAAACGCGCAACTATTATTGGTAAGACAACCTTTGGTAAGGGCTCTGTGCAAACAGTGCGCCCACTGACAAATGATTCTGCTTTAAAAATCACAACTGCTTACTACTACACGCCAAGTGGCAAATCGATCCAAGCGTTTGGTGTTAAACCTGATATTCCTGTTGATCAAAATAAAGATGGCGATCCAGATGATGTATTAATCACTCGTGAAATCGATAGTGAAAAGCATCTGCGCAATAAACAATCTGCCGAAGATAAGTTGATCAAAGATCGCGAGCAGCGTCGCCTTGAAGAGTTACAGCGCACTGAAGAAAAGAATGCCAAGAAAACTCCTGAAGAAAAAGAAAAGGATAAGAATAAGAAGCCCCCTGAGCTCGGTAGCGCTGACGATTTCATGCTTTCTCAAGCGGTTGCCTTTATTAACGGCCAGCCAGTGAAGCGCTCCTCATCTAAGCTTGAATAAAATTTAACTTCAGGCTGATACATGAATGATGAGCAGTTACTTCGCTACTCAAGGCATTTACTCCTTGAAGAAATCGATGTTGCAGGTCAAGAAAAACTCCTAAGGTCGCACGCCCTGGTTATTGGGGCTGGTGGCCTAGGTAGTGCTGCAGCCCCTTACTTGGCAGCCGCTGGTATTGGCCATATCACCTTGATAGATCATGATCGCGTTGAACTAACTAATCTGCAACGCCAAATCATGCACACTGAAAAAAGTGTTGGCAAAAGCAAAGTTAATTCCGGAAAAGAATTTTTACGGCAACTCAATTCTGGCATTCAGATTGAAACCATTGAAGCCAAAGTAACAGTCGCGCTTCTTGATGAATTACTTCCAAGCGTTGATGTAGTTTTAGATTGCACTGACAACTTTGCAACCCGTCATTTAATTAATGCCAGTTGTGTACAGCATCAAATTCCATTGGTTTCTGGATCGGCAATCCGCTTTGATGGGCAGATCAGTGTTTTTGATCCACGTAATACTGCCTCACCCTGTTACGCCTGCATCTTCTCCCCCGATGAAGACTTTGAAGAAGTAAGCTGCTCTTCAATGGGAATCTTTTCACCGCTAGTAGGCATTATTGGCGCTATACAAGCCGCTCAAGCAATACAGGTGTTAATAGGTTTTGGTGAAGCTTTAGTTGGTCGTATGCTGCTATGGAATGCGCGCACTACCCAGATAGATGAATTCAAAATCACTCGCAATCCCCAGTGCCCGGTTTGCAGTAAGGCCCACTAGGCCATTAAGCGCTCTAGGGCTTTAGCTTGATCTTCAGGCTCGTAAGCTTTCAGAACCCTTGGAACACGCGCCTTTAATAAGCCCACATTTGCTTTGAGGATCTCACGCTTGACGAGTAATAGCTGGCTAAAATGCATCGAGAAGTCAGTCAAACCCAAAGCAAGCAAAAGTCTTGTTAACGAAGGGTCACCAGCCATCTCACCGCATACCGCAATGGGTACATTGGCACGTTTCGCCTGTTCAATAATATTTGCCAGCAAATGCAAAATGGCTGGATGCAATGGATCGTAAAGATGAGCTACAGCATGATCAGCGCGATCAATCGCTAAAGTGTACTGAATTAAGTCATTCGTACCAATCGATAAAAAATCAAAGCGATTGATAAAGAGCGGCAAGACTAAGGCGGCAGCCGGGATTTCAATCATGGCACCTACTTGAATATTTGGATTAAATGCTTGGCCGCGTTGATGCAACTGTTGCTTTGCTTTTTCTATTAAGCGGAAAGTTTCATCAATCTCTTTAGCATGAGCCAACATTGGAATCATGATACGTGCTTGGCCATATGCAGATGCACGCAAAATAGCTCGCAACTGGGTTAAAAATATTTCGGGCTCAGTTAGTGACCACCGAATCGCTCTCAAACCCAGAGGGGATGTGCCAGTTTGGGATACATCGCTACCGCCCGCTCCCAATGCCTTATCAGCACCAACGTCAATCGTTCTGATGTTGACAGGTAAGCCATGCATTAAATCTACTACACGGCGGTACTCTAAAAATTGATGCTCTTCATCTGGCAGCGCCTGCTTACGATCCATAAATAAAAACTCGGATCGAAATAAGCCGACACCGACTGCACCTAATTTGACGGCCTGAACAGCATCTTCTGGTAACTCAATATTGGCAAATAATTCGATCGCAACACGATCAGCTGTTTCGGTCTTGGCACGTTTGAGTTGCTGTAACTTACGGGCTTCTTTGATAGCCTGAGTTTGTAACTTACGGTATTCCTCGAGTAGCTTTTCATCTGGGGAGACGACTACAACACCTTGCTCGCCATCTAAGACCAACCAATCACCATGCCGAATCATTTCACTCGCATGACGCACACCTACTACCGCAGGAATCTCCATGCTGCGGGCCACAATAGCGGTATGAGAGGTCTTACCACCGAGGTCAGTTACAAAGCCTGTAAAAGCAGACTCCTTGAAGCGCAACATGTCATGTGGAGCAATATCGTGAGCCACGATGATGGAGTCAACACCCAAATCGCCTGGTGACATGATGTCAGCGCTATCGAGTGAATCTTTTTTCTGAGCGTTTAAGGCTTTAATCACGCGCTCAGCTACTTGACGAATATCGTTAGCACGCTCTTTTAGATACGGATCTTCGATTTCAGAAAACTGCTCTAACAAATCATTTAACTCGGTCGTTAAAGCCCAGGCAGCATTCATACGCTGAGAGCGAATTAACATCATTGGTTTTTCAGTTAGCGCAGGATCGGCAAGAATCATGCCATGGACATCCAAAAAAGCAGCCATCTCTTGTGGTGCATCTTTGGGCAAGCCTTGGCGCAATTGGTTTAAATCTTGGCGCACCTGATCAAACGCGTCTAACAGCTTTTGCGCCTCAGCCTCTTCCTTACCAGGCTCAACTAAATAGTGGCTAACTTCTAATGCCGCACGTGAAATCAGTACCGCCTTGCCAATGGCAATGCCTTTCGATACTGGAATTCCGTGCAAAGCAAAAGTCATGCTTACTCGCCCTCTCCAAAGCGGTCATTAATTAATGCTGTCAGAGCTTGCATAGCATCATCGGCTTGATCACCAACAGTCTCGAGTGTTACTGTGCTGCCGATGCCTGCCGCCAACATCATGACACCCATAATGCTCTTAGCATTGATTTGACGTCCATTGCGTGACAGGAATATTTCACAGGGAAATTGAGCCGCCAACTGCGAAAGCTTGGCAGATGCACGAGCATGCAGACCTAATTTATTGATGATTTCAATTTCAGCAACTGGCATTACGCATGGACTCCTTGATCATTATTCTTTCACTTTTGCACCAAGGCGCAAGATTCCATTCTGACCACCAGCAAGCGCCTTTTTAGCCAACTCTTCTAAATTCTCAGCGCGATGATTAATGCAGCGCATGAGCATTGGCAGATTTAATCCAGCGAGCACTACTACGGGAGCATTTAGTCCAGATAAAGGGCCAAGGGCTTCTAACTTTGATGCTACGTTTGCTGGAGTTGCCCCCATCACATCCGTCAAAATCAAAACGCCATTTCCGGTATTCACACCATAGGCAGCTTTTAATACTCGATCAAAGCTCACTTTGGTATCTTCATAAGGCGGTATATCAACCGCTCTCACACGCTCAGGCACTACCCCAAAAGTATGCTCAGCAAATCCGAGCATTGCGCTAGCAAGGGGTGTATGAGCAACAATTACGATTCCAGCCATGTTATGACAATGCCTTCTCAAGCGCTTTCAAGAAAAACTGTGAAACATCAAACCCACTTTGTTCGGTAATTTCAACAAAACAAGTGGGGCTAGTAACATTAATCTCTGTAAGGTAACCACCAATTAAGTCGAGCCCCACCAAGAATAAACCGCGCTGATACAAAATGGGCGCCAAGCGTTCTGCAATTTTTTTCTCAGCATCGGTAAGGGGCATCGCAACACCCTTGCCACCAGCTGCTAAATTTCCACGAATCTCACTACCCTGGGGAATGCGCGCCAAACTAAACGGCACCACCTCTCCGCCGATTAGCAAAACTCTTTTATCGCCTTGGGCTATCTCTGGCAAGAAACGCTGCACCATCAGGGTTCTGGCCCCATTCTCACCAAGTGTTTCTACGATGCTGGCTAGATTTAAGCCGTCTGGCCCAACACGAAACACGCCCATTCCACCCATGCCATCTAGAGGCTTAATGACGATATCGCGATGTTGCTGATGAAACTCTTCGACAGCACTGAATTCACGAGTAACTAATGTCGGCGGAATGAGCTCTGGAAATTCAGTAATCGACAGCTTTTCTGAATGTTCACGCACAGCCGCAGGATCATTAAATACTTTTGCGCCCTGACGAGCTGCCGCAGACAACAGCCAAGTTGTATTGAGATATTCAATATCAAATGGTGGATCAGTCCGCATCAAAACTGCAGCAAATGATTTAAGAGATCTTGACTCGATTCCGCAAAGCTCAAACCAAGAAGTTGAGCTTGGCTTAACTACCAGAGTTTGACAATCTGCAACAACGAGATCATCTTTCCATAAGACGTTACGGCTTTGACAAAACCATAATCGATGGCCAGCTGCTTGAGCAGCACGCATCATCGCCAACGTTGAATCTTTTTTTACCTTAAAGGACTCGAGTGGATCGGCGATGAATAGAAAGTCCATAGTCTTCTAAATTATTAGGCCGCTTCAGCATCAGGGTCGGTGCGCTCAAGCTCTAACGAAGCAGCTAGCAAAGCTAAGCGTGCAACAACACCATACAAATAGAAACGATTTGGCGCTGCACTGCCTGGCTTAGCACTCATATCTGGCATCGAGTTTTGCTCAAATGCTAGCGGTACAAAATGCATGCCAGGGGCATTTAGATTTTCATCGGGGCCACGATCGGTATGAACACGATAGAAGCCGCCAATCACGTAACGGTCAATCATATATACGACTGGCTCTGCTACGGCTTCATTGACCTTCTCAAAGGTATAGACACCCTCTTGAATCAATACATCGCTTACCTCTAAACCTTCTTTAACCACGCTCATCTTATTGCGGTCTTTACGGTTTAAGTCTTTAAGCTGCGCGGGGTCATTCACCACCATAATGCCCATGCCATAGGTACCAGCATCCGCCTTTACAACAACATATGGCTTTTCTTTAATTCCGTACTCACGATATTTCTTAGCTGTCTTTTTCAAGACCTGCTCTACCGCTGTTTGCAATTCGTCTTCGCCTTTGCGCTCATGAAAATTAATATTTGAGCAACTAGTGAAGTAAGGATTAATCATCCAAGGATCGATATCAACAACTTTAGCAAACTTCTTTGCTACCTCTTCATAGGCAGCAAAGTGATTTGACTTGCGGCGCACATGCCAACCAGCATGTAATCCTGGCAATAAATATTGTTCATGCAAGTTTTCTAAAATTGGTGGAATACCAGCAGACAAATCATTATTTAGCAAAATAGAGCAAGGATCAAAATCTTTTAATCCTAGACGTTGTTTTTTCAAGCCCAAACGAGAAAGTGGCTCCATCAAGAGGCGATTGCCATCAGGTAGATCAATCCAAGTTGGTTTTTTGATCTCTTCTGAAAAAGTCCCTAAGCGCACATTCAATCCGGCTTGACGCAAGATGGAAGATAAACGAGCAATATTTTGCAAATAGAAAGTATTACGGGTGTGGCGTTCCGGAATTAATAATAAATTTTTGGCTTCTGGACAAATCTTCTCAATTGCAGCCATTGCTGCCTGAACAGCCAAAGGAAGCATCTGTGTAGAAAGATTATTAAATCCGCCAGGAAATAGGTTGGTATCAACCGGGGCCAACTTAAAACCTGAATTTCGTAAATCAACCGAGCAGTAGAAGGGCGGGGTATGTTCTTGCCACTCCAGTCTGAACCAACGCTCAATGGTTGGGGTCGCTTCTAAAACCTTTGACTCTAATTCGAGCAAAGGACCGGTTAAGGCTGTAATGAGATGTGGAACCATTCCACCATTGTAAGATTATTAAAAGAAAGACGCGGGATCCTAGGATCCCGCGCTTAAAACTGGGTAGCCAAGCTAGGCCACCCAGTGAGGGGTAAATCTACAGATTAAGACTCGTAGGCAGCTTCACCGTGTGAGCTGATATCCAAGCCTTCGCGCTCTTCTTCTTCCTTCACGCGCAAACCAATCACCATATCGATCAATTTGAATGCGATGAAAGACACTACGCCAGACCAGATCAAGGTAGTAATTACGCCTTGAGCCTGAATCCACAATTGGCTAGCAATAGAGTAATCAGGAGCTACAGCATTCGCTACGTAATCCCAGATACCAGAACCACCTAATGCTGGATCAGCAAATACACCGGTCAACAATGCGCCAGTAATACCACCTACGCCGTGCACGCCGAATACGTCCAAGCTGTCATCTGAACCCAAGATTTTCTTTAGGCCAGTAACACCCCAGAGACAAACAACACCAGCAATCAAGCCGATGACGATTGAACCCATTGGGCCAGCAAAGCCAGCAGCAGGAGTAATAGCAACCAAACCAGCTACGCAACCAGAAGCAGCGCCCAACATGGATGGCTTACCTTTGAGAACCCACTCAGCTACAGACCAGCCTAATACAGCAGCGGCAGTAGCCAAATATGTATTCACGAAAGCCAATGCTGCGCTACCGTTTGCTTCAAGTGCTGAACCAGCGTTGAAACCAAACCAACCGAACCACAAAAGTGCAGCACCAGTCATTACATAAACTAAGTTATGTGGTTTCATTGCTTCTTTACCGTAACCAACACGCTTACCGATAACGTAAGAACCTACCAAGCCAGCAATAGCAGCATTGATGTGAACAACGGTACCGCCAGCAAAGTCGAGAACACCTTTTTGCCATAACCAACCAGCACGAGCAGTAATAGCCTCGAGGGATGCAGCATCTTTGATGTCATCAGGACCAGGCCAGAACCAAACCATGTGAGCGATTGGCAAGTAGCTGAATGTGAACCAAATGATCATGAAAATCAAGATTGCAGAGAACTTAGCGCGCTCAGCAAAAGAACCGATGATCAAGCAGCAAGTGATGGTTGCGAACACTGCTTGGAAGGCCATGAATATAAACTCTGGAATTACAACACCTTTACTAAAGGTAGCTGCAACTGAGTCTGGAGTCATGCCACCCAAAAACAAGCGATCAAGTCCGCCCAAAAACGCCCCGCCCTCAGTGAATGCAAAGCTATAGCCGTAAATGGCCCACAGCACAGTGATCAAAGAGAACACCATAAAACATTGCATACAAATCGACAGAATGTTTTTACTACGCGTTAAACCACCATAGAACAAAGCCAAACCAGGAAGTGTCATTAACAGCACTAGTGCTGTACATATCATCATCCATACAACGTCAGCTTTATTACACTTTTCGGAGCAAAGAACAGGCGCTGGTTCTGCGGCAGCAGGAGTTGCGGCAGGAGCAGTTACTGCTGGTTTTTTTACTTCATCAGCATGAGCTGGTGAAGTAACCATCAGACCAGTAGTACCAATGGCCAAGGCCATTGCACCGCCAGCTAGGAGTTTTTTCATCCAAGTTAACATTTTGAACCTCTCTTTAAAGTGCTGACGCGCCGGTTTCACCGGTGCGAATGCGAATGACGTGCTCAACTGGAGAGACAAAAATCTTGCCATCACCAATCTTGCCTGTACGTGCAGATTTTTCAATTGCTTCAATCGCACGCTCCAAGATGCCATCTTCAACAGCAGCTTCAATTTTTACCTTCGGTAAAAAGTCCACTACATACTCAGCACCGCGATATAACTCAGTGTGGCCTTTTTGACGACCAAAGCCTTTAACTTCAGTGACGGTGATGCCCGAAACTCCCACTTCCGAGAGAGCTTCGCGCACTTCGTCAAGCTTGAAGGGCTTGATGATTGCGGTAATTAATTTCATACGTTTCTCCGTTTAGAGGTGGAAATTAGAAAGTTTTGGTTAGAGAAACTAAAGCACCACCTTGACCGGCAGACTTACTAGTAGCATTCCCAGTTGGTACGTACCAGAGATAGCTTCCATTTGCTTTGGGACTTGTAGTTCCAACATATGAAACGTTGCCCGATAAACCACCTCCAAAATCCTTGGTCAAGCCAAGCTTCCAATCGGTGTAAGAAAAGTTATAAGCAACACCACTCAGAGTCTGTGTATTTGATACATATTGATATCCAACATGTCCATTTAACGCCAAGCCCCAGACACCAGTGTCATAGTTCATAGTCAAGTCGGGATAGTAAGAACCAGAGCTGTTGTTAATTCCGAAAATATTAGACAAGGCATACGAAATTTTTGCGAAGCCAGTCAATGGACCAAATGTAAAGTTTTGAGCTAAATAAATCTCTGTGGTATTAGGATTTGCACCACATGCGTTTCGATATGCGCCGTTTGAGCCAGTTCCACCACATCCATTTGTAGGTGCATTGGCCATTGGATAGTAATACTGAAGAAGGCCCAAATCGGAGGCAAACCCCTCCCCTATCAACTCCTTCTTAAAACCAGCATAAAAGTCCATTTCAATTGGAGCTGAGGGGCCGGTGTTAGGAGTTAAATTTTGTCCAGTAGAATTGGTCGTCCCCTTTGGGTAGCCGTCACTGATCCAAGAGATTGACGAGTTCCAGTTGCCAATATAAAAACCGCTCTCGTGAGCGTAATCAAAACCGCCCTGGATTGCTGGCTTGTAGTTTGACTGAGTCATACCACGATAGCGATAGTCATTTACAACGGTTACGTTAGCTGTAATTGGGCTGGCCTCTGGCGCTTCTGCTGCTGGGGCTGTTTGAGCAAAAGCGGCTGTAGTCAACAAGCTTGATGCTGCTAGCGCGAGAGCTGATTTTTGCAAAACTTTCATGTGTAACTCCTTACTGGTTGTAATAAAAAAGGGGTGAATGCTTAATGCATGGGGTGATATTGATGGTTTGGACGCTCATGGATTTGTCACAAATCCCCCTAATAAGGCATTTGCACTTTTTTGGTGCTTAAGATTGCACCATGCATGTGAATTTAGAGCTCTTTGGCTTATTTTTAGCCCTTTTGGCCATTTTTGGTCGCCCAACATAAAATATCAATGTGTGTCTTTTATGCAACTTTTATAGAACTGCGAAACCCTATCATGCAACAACCAGGTGAAATCCTCGAACAAATTCAACGTATCGCAAGTGATATGCAAAACAAGGTGGGGGATGCCATTCGAAATTCACCAGCACAAGAAATTGAAAAGAATGTGCGCGCGATGATGAACCAAGGTTTTCAGAAAATGGATTTAGTTACTCGCGAAGAGTTTGAGTTACAAGCCAAAGTTCTTTCTAAGACTAGAGAAAAGTTAGAGTCACTTGAAGCTAAGGTTACCGCTTTAGAAAAAACTTCGTAAGTTTTTATTCTGGGTAAAACTCATTAAAGAAGTTTGCATAATCTTCTTTAGATAAGAATGTTTTCACATCATCATTATGAGCATTTGCATGCAATACTGATACCTGATAAATCCAAGCATCCCCATTGCTCGCTTGCCGCGTGATCCAGCGTACCCGCATTTGCTGTTGCTCTTTGGCGCTTAGCTTCAAAACAATAAAGTAATCTGTAGTTCCCAGTTTCTGACGATTAGT
>CAJEZV010000048.1 GCA_903995005.1 uncultured beta proteobacterium | reverse complement strand
TATGCAGCAGGCTGCCCGAGTATCTGATTACACTGCCTATATGTATCTTGGAAGCATGGTTGAGTATGGTAAAACAGATGAAATATTTATCAAGCCTAAGCGCAAAGAAACAGAAGACTATATTACCGGTCGCTTCGGTTAATTGGAGACACTAAATGCCAGATAAACACTTATCATCACAATTTGATGCGGACTTAAATTCACTCTCTAGTCGTTTATTAGAGATGGGTGGCTTAGTAGAAGCCCAAATTTCTACTGCGATGCGTGCATTTACGCAAATGGATGCTGATACCTGCAATGTTGTGATCGAGAATGAAAAACTCGTAAATGATCTTGAGATTCAAATTGACTTGGCTTGTACTGAGCTGATTGCAAGACGTCAGCCAACCGCTCGCGACTTACGATTAGTAATGGCTGTATCAAAGGCGATTACTAATTTGGAGCGCGCTGGGGATGAAGCGGAGCGCGTTGCCAAACGTACTATACGTCTCATTGAGTCCGGCACTCCACACAATATTAATGTGGCTGAGATTCGGCTTTCTGGTCAGATGGCTATTAATTTGTTGCGTCGAAGTTTAGATGCATTTGCACGACTCGATACTGTTGCAGCTGCTGAGGTGGTGGCTGAGGACCGTCAGATCGATGAGGAGTTTAGGGGATTTGTGCGTAAACTCATTTCGTATATGTCTGAAGATCCACATATTATTAGCACCGGTTTAGATATGCTCACCATTGCTAAGGCAATTGAGCGCATTGGTGATCATGCAAAAAATATTGCCGAGTTTGTGATCTATATCGCAAAGGGTTCAGATGTGCGTCATATACCGCACGAAGATTTAGTACGCGAAGCCAATAAAGAATAAATACATTACCTACTATGACTCACCGCATACTAATAGTTGAAGATGAGCCATCGATTGCAGAGTTGATAGCAATTAATCTAAGCCATGCCGGTTATGAAGTAGAGAAAGCAATGCAAACTGATCTTGCCATCGCAATGATGAAAGATCGCTTGCCAAGCATGGTAATCCTCGACTGGATGCTTCCAGGCAAGTCAGGCGTTCAATTTGCGAAGGAATTACGGGCAAATGAGCGCACTAGAGGTCTACCAATCTTGATGCTAACTGCTAAAAGTGAGGAATCTGATAAGGTTATGGGCTTAGATTCTGGGGCAGACGACTATGTCACAAAGCCTTTTTCACCCAAGGAATTAATTGCTCGAGTCAAAGCATTATTACGTCGACAGACCCCGATTGATGACACTGGTCCACTTACTGGTGGACCTTTAAAGCTCGATCCTAGCTCCCATCGAGTCTTGGCTGTTTGGCCTAATTGTGAGCCTAAGCCAGTTTCTTTAGGTCCTACAGAGTATCGCCTGCTGCAATTCTTTATGGCTAACCCAGAGCGCGTTCATTCCCGCACCAACTTACTCGATAAGGTATGGGGTAATGAAGTTTATATCGAAGAGCGCACTGTAGACGTCCACATTAAGCGCTTAAGGGCTGCATTGACCCCCGTTGATTGCGATCGCTTTATTGAGACTGTCAGGGGTAGTGGCTACCGCATCACCAAAACGCCGACTGAGACCTAGGCCTACCTAGCCAGGTTTCTGGGCCATTTTTTGGAGCTTTTTAGAGATCGTCTAAGATTGCACCATGATTTCTGTCTTAAGTCGCTTTATTTTCTTGGTTTGCCTTGCGCTCATCGGCGCATTTATTGTCCTATATAACTGGGGCCCCCAATTAGCCATTGTGACCGGCATCGCTTTTTTATCGATTCCTCTCGTCTACTCCTATGTCAATCTAGCAAGATTAGGTAAGTACGTTCAATCTAATTCTGTTGAGAGCATGCCTCTACCAAGCGGACTTTGGGAGGATATATTTTTTAGACTGCAGCGTTTGGTTAAAACGTTGAAGCAAAGAATGCGTAATATTGAGCAGCAACATGATCACTTTATCGAGGCATTTCAAGCATCGCCGAACGCGATATTGATGCTTGATCAAGATGATCAGATTGAATGGTGTAACAGTATTGCTGAACGATTCTTTGGACTCGTTTTTAAACGTGACGTGATGCAGCGGATTAATTTTTTAATTCGTCGACCAGAATTTATTCAATATCTCAATAAACGTAACTTTGATGAGCCATTACTGCTCGAGCGTATGGGTCCAGACAGCAGCCTGAGTCTAATGTTGCAAGCCTTTCCATTTGGTAATCGGCGCCATTTATTATTAGTGCAAAACGTAACGGATCTCCAAAAAGCGGATGCCATGCGCCGTGACTTCGTTGCTAACGTATCCCATGAAATGAGAACACCAATTACGGTATTGATGGGATTTTTGGAAACAGTTCAATCTTTAGAGCTAGAAAAAGGACAACGCGATCAGTATTTTGAGATGATGATGTCTCAAGCACAACGCATGAAGAGTTTGGTGGAGGACCTATTAACGCTTGCTAATTTAGAAGCCAATTCATTGCCGGCGGCGACAAATAAGGTCAATATTGAAACATCAATGGCCTTACTTAAAAATGATGCAGAAGCTTTGTCTCACGGGCATCATAGCTTTACTTTTGAAGTGCTTACCAAAGAAGATGTATTGGGCGAAGAACGAGAAATACTTTCTGCATTTAGTAACTTGGTATCGAATGCAATTCGTTACACTCCTGACGCTGGCCAAATCCATGTGAGATGGGGCATCAATGCAGACGGGCAGGGAGAATTTTCTGTAAGTGATACTGGCCCTGGTATTGCTTCAGAACATCTTTCAAGACTGACAGAGCGTTTTTATCGAGTAGATAGAAGTCGCTCTCGGGATACCGGTGGAACTGGTCTTGGACTTGCAATTGTTAAGCATATTGCTAGTCGACATCAAGCTCAATTAGCAATAGAAAGCACTCCTGGCAAGGGCAGTACCTTTAAGTTGTGCTTTCCTAAGGAGCGTTTGACACCCTAAGAGTTAGTCTTTTTTCTTCTTTTTCTTCTTTTTAGACTCTTTAGGAAGTTTTTCTGTTTTGCCGCCAGCGTATAGGCACCAAACCTTGATTTCCTCAAACAACTCTACAAGATCATCATGGGGGAGGCTTTTTAGGTCAACAAGGCCAATAGCACCACTTTCTTGTAACTGCTTTACTGCATCTTCGTATCGATATTCACTCATGGCTCTAGTTTGTTGTTTCAAAGAATGCCAATCCTATCAAAGAAATATGACAAAACACGTTTTTTAGCGTTTTAAGGCCTATTTAGTCTGGATCCCCCGAAATTTCAGAGCTCCTCTTAACCCCATTTAGCCTAGCAAAGAGCCTCTCCAAGGGGCCTCCTAAGGCCAGTGTAATGAGGATAGCTCCCAGAGCCAATCCCCCTAAAACAAACTGTCCTGCACCAAAGGCAGCTCCAATCAGGGCGCAGGCCCAAAGACTGGCTGCAGTAGTGAGGCCATGGACCCGTCTGGAGCGTTGCTCATGAATAATCACCCCAGCACCCAAAAAACCAAGGCCAGTAATCAGCCCTTGCAAAACGCGGCTGACTGCCTGAGCATCATCCTGTACAAAGTCGCTAATCAGCATAATCGCTGTTGCAGACCCAATTGCAACCAAAGAGTGTGTGCGTATACCGGCTGACTTGTGGTGTAACCAGCGATTTAGGCCAAGAATAGTCCCAACGAGCAAGGCTAAAGCTAGTCTTAGGGCCATAGTGCCGTAGAGATCCAAATCATGCATGCTAATTTCCTATGGTGAAGTCATAATGAATTCAGTGTATTCCAGCTACATCAATTGGTAACAAAAGCGCCATTGCACTGTAACCTCAATCAACAACAATAAGAAAAGAAATACAAGTGGTGCTTCTGCATAACAGAAGTATCTTGATTTATCTTTCACCGCAAGGACGTGTTATGAAAAATATAATCTTAAAATTATGGCAGGCATGGAACGATGCCAAAATTAATTACAAGAACCGTTATACACGACATCAACTTGGTAGTTAGTCGTCAAGGTGTTATGAATCTTTTTTATATTGAATTGTCAGATGAAATCTGGCCAAGATAAGGCTAAATTATCATCCCTTTAAAACCCAGCTTATGCTGGTTTTTTCTTTTTCTCAACCCTTAATAAAACTGAAATATAGCTAACCTACTATGGTGAAATTAATCATATTCTGAAAATTAAAACTTTATGAATGCCAATCTAACCAAATACCTGTCTGATGTATTTCGTAATGAAGTTCAGAAAAATGCCATACCAGAATCACAAAATAATAATCAAAAAGTAATTCCTCATTTAGTTGATCTAAATTCTAGTAAATTCGTCTTAGACAAAAGCTTTGCATTGCGCCTTGACGAAGTGATTTGAGTAATGACACGCCCTTACAATATTCTATTTCTTTGCACTGGTAACTCTGCTCGTTCAATTCTTGGTGAAGCCCTTGCGACAACTCTTAGTCATGGGCGCTTTATTGGGTATTCGGCAGGGTCACAGCCTAAAAAATTTGTTCATCCGATTGCATTAAAACTTGCTAGAGAAATGGGCTACCCATTAGAGCTACTTAGGAGTAAAACTTGGGATGAGTTTGGCACTGAAGTTTCACCCCACATGGATTTCATCATCACTGTATGTGATTCTGCGGCTGGCGAGGAGTGCCCATACTGGCCCGGTCATCCTGCAACGGCTCACTGGGGGTTTATGGACCCAACAAGTGAAGCAGATGATGAGCAAGCCATGTGGGATGCCTTTAGGAAAGTGGAGGTGGGCTTGCGTAATCGTATTGAATTGTTACTCGATCTGCCGATTGAAACACTGAATCATATGCAAGTACAAGATGAGCTCCATTCAATTCACCATCAATTTAACAAGTAAAATAAAACAAGGGAGTGGTTATGGCTACCTATAGCATTTATCATGCTGGCGCATCCCTTAACACCTATCAAAAATTTACCCTAGCTCAAGCAATCACGAAAATCCATGCTGAAGTTACTGGTGCAGAAGCTTATTTTGCTCAAGTTCTTTTCAAGGAATTAGACTTCCATGATTGCTTTATTGGTGGTGCTCTTCTTGATGAACCCCATATCTTTTTGAGTGGGCAAATTCGCATGGGCAGAAGTGAGCAAATAAAAAAACAACTGCTTGTTGAGTTTGAAATTGCAATTCAAACTGTTAGCAAATTGTCAGCGCATCAAATTTGGGCTTATATTGACGAAATTCCACCTAGCCAAATGATTGAGTATGGGCAGATATTACCGACTGTAGGGGATGACAGTGTCTGGTTTTCAACATTACCCGCAAGCATCCAAAAAAAGCTCACTTACCTAAATTCATAATCGACTCTCATTTTGTAATGGTATTAATATGTGTGGGTGTATTGATACTTAGGTAGCCCCCATGTCTTTAGAGCAGAAACCACAATTTGCCGTCCTGAGGTCTGTTGAGTCATTCAAAGACCCGCGCCCCAGTATTAAAAAGCGTATGGCTGATGGCAAGGCTTTACGTAAGGCAGTGAGCTTTGCTGAACAGGGCAAATACACGCCTCCCAAGAACCGAATCGACCCAGTAACAATATTGGAGGCACAGGCTAGTCAACGTATTGCGTCTTTGATTCCTATTCGTTATGAGCGCATGCTGCAGTCCCCATTTGCTTTTTTTCGAGGTGGTGCTGCCATCATGGCTCAGGACTTGGCAAATCAGCCCACAACAAATGTGACTGTTCAGCTTTGCGGTGACATGCACGTGTCGAACTTCGGTTTATTCGGAACTGCTGAGCATCGATTAGTATTTGGGATTAATGATTTTGATGAAACACTACCCGGCAGTTGGGAGTGGGATATCAAACGCTTAGTCGCAAGTGCTTTAATTGCCTCGGATAGCATGGGTGGCGATAAAGCTTTAGGTAAAAAACTTGTTTATCACATTGTTTCTGAATACCAGAAGCGGATGGAAGAGTACGCCAAAATGCCCTATTTAGATTTAGCTCAAGTATTTATTGGCGAAAAGGATATCCGTAAGCACTTTAGTAAAGAGCACCAGAAAACGCTGGATGCCTACTTGAAGGAAACTAAAGGGCAGGGCAATATTCAGGTCCTGCAAAGTCTAACAACTTTAGTAGGTAAGAATCGCAAAATTATTAATAGACCGCCGTTAATTGAGCATTTCAAGAAAGATGCTTATGGAGTCCATTTGATAACGTTGATCGATAAAGCGCTATTAAATTATTCCAGCACCTTGCTCGTAGATCGACAAATTTTATTTCAACGCTACTCGCTTAAAGATTACGCTAGGAAGGTTGTCGGCGTTGGCAGTGTTGGTACTAATTGTATGGTCTTGTATTTTGAAGGTGATAGCGAACATGACCCATTATTCTTACAGTACAAAGAATCTCAAAAATCTGTCCTCACACCTTACTTAGGTGAATCTATTTATCGTGATATGGGTCATCGTGTAGTCGCGGGTCAGCGACTGCTTCAGGGTGCACCCGATATTTTCTTAAACTACGGCTCAGTTCAATACGATATCAACAAGAGTCAGGGATTCTATTTACGCCAATTACGCGATATGAAAGGTGGTATCGGTATTGGTACAGGAGGAGTTTCTTTAAAGAACTTTCCAGACTATGCCAAGCTATTTGGATGGGCATTAGCCCTAGGGCATGCTCGCTCTGGCGATGCCGCAGTCATTGCTGGATATTGCGGCCAGTCTGAAGAACTTCCTGAGGCTTTATATTCCTTCGCAAAGTCTTATGCAAAGCAGAATCAGCAAGATTTTGAGGTATTTTCTATGGCTGTCAAGAATGGCAGATTGAAGGTAGCAAGTAAAAAATCGGCTCTTTAGGTTTTAAAGGAAGTAATTGTTAAATTGAGTTGGGGTGTGACATATTCCTGAAATATCCACGGTTCAATATGATCTTGTGAATACGTCCCTAGAAAAACAGCATTCGACCATTACTTGCCCACATTGCCAGGTAACAGAGACTCTGGAGATTCCAAGAGGATCCTCCCAGCATCTCTATCGTTGCCGTGCTTGTGCTGGTATCTTGAAGCCTAAATCTGGTGATTGCTGTATTTTTTGCAGCTTCGGTGACTTGGATTGTTCTAGCGCGGAACAAAACTTAGCCGCATAGCCTTATCCCCATTAGATTCACCTCTAATTTCATCAATGTGTCATGGTTTTTTCATAAAATAGACATATTCAATAGATTATGTATTTTTAGGGACTATTTTGGCTATTCATTCTGATGACTCCGCATCTACTTCTGGCGACCTAGTTGCAGCAGTAGATTTAGGATCGAATAGTTTTCGCATGTTGGTTGCTCAGGCTGTTAATACACCATCGGGAATGCAACTACGTCCCATAGATACCTTGCGTGATTCAGTTCGACTAGCAGCAGGTCTTACTGAAAACAAACTCTTAGGTAATGATGCCTATCAAAGGGGCTTAACATCGATCAGGCGCTTTGGCGAACGCATTCGAGGCTTCGACCCATCTAACGTCCGCGCAGTAGCTACGAACACCTTACGTGTTGCTAAGAATGCCCCGCAATTTGTAAAAGATGCGCAAGAGGCTTTAGGTTTTCCGATTGAGGTCATCGCAGGAGTTGAAGAGGCACGATTGATTTACATCGGTGCAGCTCATGAGGTTCCAGCAGTTCACGGCAATCGTCTGGTAGTTGATATTGGTGGGGGATCTACCGAATTTATTATCGGCAAGGGTTATGAGCCCAAACTGATGGAAAGTTTGTATATCGGCTGCGTTTCCCATAGCATGCGTTTTTTCCCTAAAGGTAGTATTGATTCTCATGCTTTTAAAGAAGCTGAATTAGCAGCTAGGCGAGAGATCCAGGTTATTGCAGGGGCATATCTGAAGAGCGGCTGGAAACAAGCGATTGGATCCTCCGGTACTGCCAGAGCCCTTGCTGAATTAATTGCTGCCAATGACTTCAATGGCCATAGTGATGGTTTGACTTTAGGGGGTGTGAATACTTCTAGCGGTCTCATTACGCGCGATAGTTTGCGTGCTATGAAAAAACACCTCCTGAAATATGAACATATTAGTCAAGTTGAGCTTTTAGGACTGAAGGATGATCGTAGAGCTGTCTGGCCTGGTGGCTTAGCCATTATGTTGGCCGTATTTGATGAGCTCGGTATCGAAGAGATGGAAGTTACCGATGCTGCTTTGCGTACTGGCGTGCTCTATGACCTTCTAGGCCGCTCTCAACATCATGACATGCGTTATGTAACCGTTGAGCAGTTTATGCAGCGGTATTCCGCAGATCGTGAACAAGCAACTCGCGTTGGTAAACTCGCTTCTGAATTCTTGCAGCAATTACCTAAACCAGATGCAGAGAGCAGGGCAGATAATGTTGCACTTTTGCAATGGGCTGCTAATTTGCATGAGATTGGTCTATCTATTTCTCATAATGGGTATCACAAACATTCTGCCTACATAGCAGGCAATGCTGACATGCCAGGCTTTTCCAAAAACGATCAAGCCCGCTTAGCTGCACTCTTGATTGGTCATACCGGCAAATTAGGTAAGCTTGCAAACAATGCTGGCTTTCATGATTGGCGGATGTTGTTTTGCCTGCGACTAGCCCAAGTGCTTTGTCGTGGAAGAAGTGATGAAGACTTACCGAAGGTAAAAGTTTCTGAAAATGATGGTGCTTACCAGGTATGCATTTCTAAAGAATGGGCCCAAACCCACCCCTTAACAGAGTTCAGCCTACTAAAAGAAGCAGCCGAATGGTCTCGTATCGGCCGCTCTTACGAACTCAGTTTGAAGTAAAAACGAGATTACAAACCTAAGAAGTGTTTTGCGTAACGTGGATTGATATCCGATAAGCGCAACATGGTTAGCAAGTCTGCTGTATTAAAGTCTGGATCCCAGGCTGGTGAACTGCAAATCTTAGCGCCAAGCTTGAGGTAGCCTTTAATTAGTGGAGGGGCGTCAACTTCTAATCCACCGTTTAGCTTATCTAATGGCAGTGGGAGGCGAGGGAAGGCATGAAACTCCGTTGGCGCCATTTGATCATCATTGAGAGAGTTGTACAAGCTCGCTGCAAAGTGGCCACCATCAGCCATCGGAATACTGGCACAACCAAGCATGATTTCATAACCATTTTTTTGCATGTATTGTGCTAAACCACTCCATAAGGCCATGATGACCGCACCAGAGCGATAGTCTTGGTGGACACATGAGCGACCTAATTCAACCAATTTTGGGCGTAAATGATCTAAACGGGATAGATCAAATTCCGCATCAGAATATAAGCGACCTATCTCTTGGGCTTTATGTGGAGGCAATACGCGATAGGTGCCAACTACTTTTAAGGTATCTTGGTCGCGGATTAATAAATGATCACAGTATGCATCGAATTCATCAATATCTAGACCTTCTGCATTTTGAGAGAGGTTTGCACCCATTTCTTCCGCAAATACTTTGTAACGCAATCTTTGCGCTTCTTTAACTTCGTTTGTAGAACTGGCCCATTCAATTTGAAATGATGGCTTTTTCGCTTTAGTAACTGGATTTACTGTAGGCGCTATTTCAACTGCAGCAAACTCTGCACGTGCTTTAGTAGCAAATTTCTTACCAAAGAGCTTCTTGGCTAGCTTTTTAGAAAGCTTCTTAAATGGATTAGATTTTGGGGCAGTAAGTTTTTTCTCTTTTCTGATGGAGAAAATTTCAAAGGCGCCAATTGGGTTCGGAATATCTGACATAAGTAAGCCTTATTGAATGTTTGTATGACTGTAGAGGTCGTTTATTACAGTTTTAAGACAAGCGGAATGCATACTGCAGACCACATTAAAAGGGCAATGAATAGGGCTAGCATCACAGCTGCTGAGCCAAAATCTTTGGCTCTTTTGGATAAATCATGATGTTCAAAGGAGATGCGATCAATAGCAGCCTCTACGCTAGAATTTAATAATTCCACAACCAGCACCATAATCAAGGAAGAAATAAGTAAAGCCTTTTCTAAGTTGGTAGTTGGTAGGTAAAAAGCTACTGGGGTCAATATTGCAAATAGGGTGAGCTCTTGCCTGAATGCGCTTTCCTCTAAAAAAGCGTAAACCAAACCACACCAAGAGTTTTTAGCAGCATGCCAAGCCCTGGTTAATCCTCGATTACCTTTATGAGGATTTTGATTGATGTGGTATTTTGAATTCAATTGATGCCTTCTTTTAAGCTAGTGCTGTCACGTGTACTTCAGGTGATGGAACTGGCTTGAGGTGATTTACGAATTGCTCAGAAGCAGCTTTCCAGGAAAATTTCTCAGCATGCGCACGGGCTACTTCACGCGGAATCTTTAATGCTGCAATACAAGCTTCCCGCAAATCTTCATGCATAGCACCAGCTGGGGAGTCGCCCAAGACATCAATAGGGCCAGTTACTGGATAGGCAGCCACAGGAGTGCCGCAGGCCATTGCTTCAAGTAGTACTAAGCCAAAGGTATCGGTTTTGCTGGGGAACACAAAGACATCGGCAGCCGCATAAACCTTAGCCAATTCATGTTGTTGCAAAACGCCTAGATAGTTAATCTCAGGATATTTTTCCTTGATGCCAGCCATCGCAGGGCCATCACCAACTACCCACTTTGAGCCTGGTAAGTCGATTTCTAGAAATGCATTGATATTCTTTTCTACGGCAACTCGACCGACATATAAAAAAATTGGATGGGCAGTATTGAGAGCCTTTGATTCTTGCATCTTAAATACATCAAGATCTACGCCTCTTGACCACAGTACTACATTGCGCAGGCCATACTTTTCTAAATCATCTTTCACGACAATGGTTGGTGCCATTACCGCCATTGATGGGCCATGGAACCAACGTATAAATGCATAGGTAATCCCGAGAGGAATGCCAGTACGAGCTTTTAC
>CAJEZV010000047.1:771-11018 GCA_903995005.1 uncultured beta proteobacterium | reverse complement strand
TTTCGTCTTTAAAACGCATCACAGCAATCGGATAAAGCGATTGGCCGACGCCTGTGATTTCAATATTCATTTGAGCCAATGCTGGCGTTGTAATGCCAATCACGAGGAAAATTATTGCCGTAGCGAGTAATAGCAATTTCAAAATAATTCTTTTCATCAACTGCAGCATGCATTAGTCCTTAGGTTTAAAGGTCAGTTTTACTTCGCGTTGTGGAATTTTGCCATTGTCATCCTTTGGCAAGCTTTCTGCGCGAGATAAGGCTAACAATACCGCCCGATCCCAGCTGGAATTACCGCTTGATGTTAAGACACTCGTACTCAAAATAGCGCCATCTGGTGCCAGGCTTACCTGTATGACTGCTGCAGGATTGCCGCTGACAGATTCCGCATTAAACACAATGAGTGGCTTTACCTTTTTAATGACCTTATCAGTCCAGCCAGGAGGGGCATTGCCACCGCCACCAACGCCACTACCTACCGTACCGCCACTCCCGCCTTCGGCTCCTGCTGCGGCGCGTAAACGAGCCAGTTGGTCGGCGCGTACTTTTTCAGCCGCCGCATTTGCTTTAGTTTCTGCAGGAGAAAGAGCTTTAGGGGCCTCTACTTTTTTAGGAGCCTCTTTTTCCTTCTCCTTTGGAGGTTGGGATTTGGCTATTTTGGGAGTCTCCTTCACTACTTCTTTTTTAGGAGGCTCTTTTTCTACCGGCTTTTTCTTAATCGCAATATCAGCTGCATCTTCTTTAATTGCGGTTTTCATTTCTGGTTCCGGCGTAGTTTGTACTTGTGGAACAGAATCCCACAATTCAACCTCGACTCCAGAAGGGGTGCTGTTATTCCAACTAATACCAATCATTAAAAAAGCTAGCAGACCTAAGTGCGTAATTAATGAGAAACCAAAAGCGCGTTTAGTGCTCTCTTCTTTGGAGAGGCGTCCGCGCTTAAATGGCGAATGATTGAGTTGAAAGGTTTGTTCGCCGTTCATGGACAAAGTCGTCTCAGCTAGATCTTATTGACTCTTGACTGCTAAGCCAACGCGTTTGACACCATTCTCTTTGAGCTTGGACATGACATCCATCACCACTTCGTACTTGATTGACTTATCAGCTGCTAACACTACAGGCTGCTCTGCAGATTTTTCTGCTTGAGTTCTCGCAAATGCACCAAGTTCGAAGCGGTTGAGGGTTTGAACGGGTTCACCATCTTTGCGCACAATGACATTCTCATTAGCATCAATGGTCAGAAAGACCGGTGGCAGGGCTTGCACTTTAGCGCCGCCAACGGTTGGCAAATTCACAACACCTGGGTTAACCATTGGCGCGGTAACCATAAAGATCACCAGCAATACCAACATCACATCAATATACGGAACGACATTGATGTCGGACATGGCCCGACGTTTTGATTTGCGTAAAGAGGATCCGGCCATGAGTTAGCGTCCAGCAGTTTGACGTTGCAAGATGTTCGTAAATTCTTCTATGAAAGTTTCGAAGCGAATCGCAAGACGATCTACATCAGTAGCAGCACGGTTGTACGCAACTACTGCCGGAATCGCCGCAAACAAACCAATCGCTGTTGCTACCAGGGCCTCTGCAATACCAGGAGCTACCGCAGCTAAGGTGGCATTTTGTACATTGGCTAAACCACGGAAGGCATGCATGATTCCCCATACCGTGCCAAACAGACCGATATAAGGCGATACAGAACCTACTGAAGCTAAGAATGGAAGGTTGGCTTCAAGAATATCCATTTCACGCTGGTAAGTTGCTTTCATGGCGCGACGGGCAGCATCGATTTCACGAACTTTCTTGAACTCTTGCATCCCTGCTTCAAAGATATGCTCAAGAACAGCATCGCTGCGGTTATTACGCTGGGCAGACTCTAAAAGGGTAGTCAGATCGCCGCCCGACCAAAAGTCCCGCTCAAAACGCTCGGTATCTTGTCTAACCCCGCGTAAAACAGCCGTTTTCTTAAAAATGATGGTCCAAGAGGCGACGGACATGGCCAGTAATAACAACATCACCAACTGGACTAATAGGCTGGCATTGAGGACTAGGGAGAGAAAGGAGAGGTCTTGTGTAGTAGTCATGATGGATTTTGTATGATGTAGGTTGATTTTACTAAGTTAATTAACTGAGTTATCCAACTTCTTCAGGATTATTACCATGTTTGACCGTCAGAACACCCTTGCCAAAGTCGACCCAGAGTTATGGGCTGCGATTCAGAACGAAAATAAGCGTCAAGAAGACCATATTGAGCTCATTGCCTCTGAGAACTACACCTCACCAGCAGTCATGGCAGCCCAGGGCTCCCAATTGACCAATAAATACGCTGAAGGTTATCCGGGGAAGCGTTATTACGGCGGTTGTGAATTTGTGGACGTTGCTGAGCAATTAGCAATTGATCGTGTCAAAGTTTTGTTTGGCGCTGAAGCTGCAAACGTTCAACCCCATTGCGGTGCATCGGCTAACCAAGCAGTATTCTTGACATTCTTAAAACCTGGCGACACATTTATGGGTATGAGCCTTGCCGAAGGCGGTCACTTGACGCACGGCATGGCGCTCAATATGAGTGGTAAATGGTTTAACCCAATCGCTTATGGCTTAGATAAAAATGAAGAGATTGATTACGAGCAAATGGAACGTTTGGCTCGTGAGCACAAACCAAAATTGATTATTGCTGGTGCATCTGCTTACTCTAGGAAAATTGATTTTGAGCGCATTGGAAAGTTGGCAAAAGAAGTGGGCGCGATCTTCTTAGTTGATATGGCTCACTACGCTGGTCTGGTTGCTGCCGGTGTTTATCCAAACCCAGTGCCGCATGCAGATATCGTGACATCAACTACCCACAAGAGTCTGCGTGGTCCACGTGGTGGCATCATCTTAATGAAGGCTGAGCACGAGAAGACGATTAACTCTGCGGTGTTCCCAGGCCTACAGGGTGGCCCTTTGATGCACGTGATTGCTGCTAAAGCAGTTGCTTTCAAAGAAGCGCAAGAGGTGGGCTTTAAGGACTACCAAAAGCAAGTGATTGCAAATGCTAAAGCATTAGCCGAGACATTAATTGCTCGTGGCCTGCGCATTGTTTCTGGCGGCACTGATTCACATGTGATGTTAGTTGATCTGCGCGCAAAGAAAATGACTGGTAAGGAAGCCGAGCGAGTATTGGGAGATGCGCATATTACTTGCAATAAAAATGGCATTCCAAATGATCCGGAAAAGCCAATGGTCACTAGCGGTATTCGTTTAGGTTCACCAGCAATGACCACGCGCGGCTTTAAAGAAGCTGAAGCAAGACAAGTAGGTCATTTCATTGCGGATGTTTTGGATAATCCAAATGATGAAGCTAACATTGCGAAAGTACGCGCACAAGTAGCTGAACTCACTAAGCGTTTCCCGGTTTACGGTTAAACACTAAAGAAGAAAAGAGTCCATATTGCGCTGCCCCTTTTGTCATAACGACGACACCCAGGTTCTCGATACTCGGGTATCGGATGAAGGCGATACCATTCGCCGTCGCCGCCGTTGTGCCAAATGCGATAAGCGCTTTACGACTTATGAGCGGGTTGAGCTAGCGCTCCCAGCGATTGTGAAGAAGAATGGTAGCCGGGTTGAATACAGCCACGACAAGCTCGTGAGCTCAATTAAGCTGGCTCTCAGAAAGCGCCCAGTATCTTCCGATTCAGTGGATGAATCGATTGCCCGAATTGAAGAAAAGTTACTTAGCCTTGGTGAAAAAGAGATTCCCAGTGAGCGTGTCGGTGAGTTGGTGATGCGTGAACTCAAGCGCCTCGATAAAGTAGCCTATATCCGCTTTGCATCTGTCTATCGTAGCTTTGCAGACATTGAATCATTTGAGAGTGCGCTCAAAGAGTTGAAATAAAACTCGTCATACTAAAAAGAAAAAGGACTGCAATTGCAGTCCTTTTTTTATTACGCTAAATAGTTTATTTCAACACAGCAAAAATAGAAGCGGTAATGTCATTCACACTACCGGTACCGCTGACTTTGCGATAGCCCGGTGCTTTTACTTTGTCTGCAGAGCTAGCTTGAGCCGCCCATGAAGAGTAGTAATCTACGAGTGGACGTGTTTGATCGTCATATACCTGCAAGCGTTTGCGCACAGTTTCTTCTTTGTCATCATCGCGCTGAATCAAATCATCACCAGTCACATCATCCTTGCCTGAGACTTTTGGTGGATTGAACTTCACGTGATAAGTGCGACCTGAGGCGGGGTGTACGCGGCGACCGCCCATCCGATCGATGATGGCATCAAATGGAACATCGATTTCTAAAACGTAATCGATGGGCACGCCGGCATCTTTCATAGCTTGTGCTTGGGGAATAGTTCTTGGAAAACCATCAAACAAATAACCTTTACTGCAATCAGGTTGGGTTAAGCGATCTTTCACTAGGCCAATGATGATGTCGTCAGATACCAAGCCACCAGCATCCATAATTTTTTTAGCAGCAATACCCAGTTCAGTTCCAGCTTTTACGGCGGCGCGCAACATATCACCGGTGGAGATTTGCGGAATGGCAAATTTTTCGCAAATAAACTGAGCTTGTGTGCCTTTTCCAGCACCTGGTGCACCGAGCAGAATCAACCGCATAATTTTCCCCTTACAAGAATGGTCATTGTCCCGTATTTTGTCGGGATCCCTTGTGCCTAATGACTAGGATTATCCCCGAGAAGCGCTCTAAAACGAGTATTCGCTTTTTAGCCGCCCAGTAGGCGCCTCACCCGCTCTAGGTCCTCTGGGGTGTCTATGCCAGCTGGAGGAGCTTCTATGGCTGTGTGAACGGCAATCCGGTAACCGTTCCATAGGGCGCGTAGCTGCTCTAGGGCCTCTGCTTGCTCTAGTGGCGCAAGTTCGAGTCTGCTATAGGCATGTAAAAACTCAGTTCGGTAGGCGTAAATGCCTAAATGGCGTAAGTACGCTGTTTTTGGAGTACTTTGTGGATCTCGTACAAACGGGATCGGCGCTCTTGAAAAATATAAAGCCTCTCCAGCGCGATTTAGAACTACTTTGACAACATTGGGGTTATTAATTTCTGCTTGATCAGTTATCGGCACTGCAATGGTTGAGATCGCGCATGGCGCATTGTCAGCCAGAGTTTGTGCGACTTGGTTAATGAGTTCTGGCGGAATGAGGGGTTCATCGCCTTGAACGTTCACAACTAATGCATCAGGGGGTAGCTTGAGTAATTGGGCAACTTCAGCTAAGCGATCGGTGCCGGTTGGGTGATTTGGATTTGTCAGTAAACACTCAATGTGGTTCGCATTGCAGACCGCCTCAATTTCTGAAGAGTCTGTCGCAACTACAACGCTCTGTGCGAGTGATTGCTTTGCACGTTCTGCTACCCAAACCACCATCGGCTTGCCGCCAATATCCGCTAGTGGTTTACGAGGCAAGCGAGTAGATCCCAGTCTTGCTGGGATGACCACCAAGAAGTCTGGAGTTTTATTGGCGCTCATGCAAAAAGATTGTCAATAAATGATTTAGAGAAGTTCATCGGCACTCAGAGTGCGCGCTTCATCTACTAACATGACTGGCACATCATCCCGAATGGGATAGGCGAGGCGATCAGCCTTACAAATGAGCTCATGTTTGGCAGCATTTAAATGCAAAGGGCTTTTGCACAAAGGGCAAACCAAAATTTCTAGTAAACGTTTATCCATGATTTTCTTTAGTGTAGCGCTTTAGAGCAGTTTTATAGGTTATAGCGATGTGGGTCGGGTCTTTGCAAAATGGATTGCATCCAGTCTAGCAAGTTATCAGGCAGATTGAGGTTCATGGGAACAACCCAAATTCTCTCATCTGTGATTGAGGCACATTTCACAGCATCTTTTTCAGTAATGAGAATGCATTGCGCCTCAATAGTGCTAAAAAATTCTGGGGTATAGGTAGCATGATCTGGCAATCCAATCGATTTACCTGTAATCCCTTGTTTTTTTAGAGCATTAAAAAAACGCTTTGGATTGCCAAGTGCGGCAACCGCTGTCATGTTGGCCGGTAGAAACTGCTCGGTGATCTGGGTAAGCGTTTGGGTACTACTAGGATTAATGAGTTGGTATGGAGTGCCTAGAGTACCTAGCAAGGTAAATGCACGGCGGCCCTCAAAGTATTCCTCGAGCAAGCCACTCTTAGAGCCACCAATAGACTCCGTCAGTAAAGTGGCATCCCGCCCACGATTGGCAGACTCACGCAGTGGTCCGGCCGGTAACAAAAAGCCATTACCTTCGCCGCGGCCATCTCGCACCACAAACTCAATATCACGCCCACCTTCACGTGCGGGCCAACGAGATAGGCCGCTGTGTTGTAGGCCATCATCACAAATAATCACATTGACATCGGGCGAATTTCTTAACAAGGCTTTAATACTTTTTTGTCGTTTTGGAAAAACCCAAATTGGAAATTGATCGCTAGTACGCTTTGCAATCAGGACGGGCTCATCACCCACTTGCATCGGATCAGAATTGCTACGTACTTGAATGGGCTCAATGAGAGTCGAGCCATAGCCTCTACTGATGATGCCTGGTTTCCATCCCAGTTGCGATAGGCGCTGCGCCAGTGCAATCACAATGGGAGTTTTGCCCGTACCGCCCACCCGAATATTGCCTACGATGATGATGGGAACAGAAATAGCTGGGTGATTGACTAGACCTAAATCTTGGATGAGTTTGCGGACTCGCAAAGCCAAACCGTAAATCCAAGATAGTGGCCAAAGGAGCAAGGCAGTGAGCCCACGCCTTTCCCAAAACTGAGGGGCCTTACGGAAAAAAGACAGTGCCATGATGAAAGTATTTTCCTTGGCTTACTTTTTAGTTTGACTACTAAACACAATATTAGACAGGTTGGCATCACGCGCCGCCTCAAGAGCACTCATCACCGCTTGATGTGGCGCTTTAGCATCAGCATCAATGTTCACTTGTAAATTGCTCACGCCCTCTTTGGTTCCGCCGCTTTGATTATTGAGTTGTGTGAGTGCGCTGCTAAGCTGAGTTCGATCTGTTACTTTGCCGTTGATCGCAAAACGACCATCACGACTGACGGCAATGCTTACTTGCTTGTTCTCTACCTGAATATCACTACCATTCGCAGTAGGCAAAGTGATGGCTAATTCTTGATAGCGCGTAAAGGTAGTGCTAATCATCAAAAAGACCAGCACTACTAATAAAACATCAATAAATGGAATGAGATTAATTTCTGGTTCAGCAGAAACAGGAGTTGTCCCTAAAGAAAAACTTCTTTTGGAGGTTGAGTGCAGACTTAGCCAGCTCATCAAGAATTTGGGGAATACAGTTTTTTAAATAACTGGCGGGTGAACTCTTCACACTCCCGTTGACGTTGATTGGCGATTGCTTTGAGTCCTCGCCATGCAGCGAGGGCAGGAATCGCAATCAGCAAACCAAAAGCTGTGTTGTAAAGCGCAACAGAAATACCGTAGGCTAATTGTTGTGGGTTGCTGACACCATTGCTGATGCCTTGGCTACCAAAGATTTCGATCATGCCAACGACAGTGCCAAATAAACCTAATAAGGGGGCAATAGTGGCGATCGTTGCCAGTATGCCGAGGTAGCGATCCAATTTAAACCAAGTCGCTTGTGCAGTTGCTTGGAGCTCTTCAAGTGCTGCTTCAGAACTGCTTCCGCTGAGCTTTTCTTTTAATACGCAGGCTAGCAGGGGGCTAGCAGGTGAGAGTTGAGACAGAGCACTGATTTGGGTGTCTGAAGGCTTATTTTCTTTAAGTAATTGATTGCAAAGACTAAAAGCTGTTTCTAGACAGTCTTTGGGAAAAATATGGATTTGCCGAAGGTACCAGCTGCGTTCTAATACGATCGCTAAGCCAATCACGGAAATAATCAACAAAGGCCAAATGGGCCAGCCAGCGGATAGTAAGATTGAGTACATAAGCTCAGTACTTTAGCTGAATTAAAAAGCCTATTTCGGAAAGTTAGCCTGTGGATAACTCTGTGCAAAACTTTTTGGGGATTGTGCGCTAAGTCCTTGATTGGTGGTAAATCGAGTCGGAATAGGTCTAAAAGACTTCTAATGAACTCAATAAATTACCCATATAAATCAAATGCTTAGTGTTCATTTGTTGGATTTATGAGACGTTTTGGGTCAGTAATTACTTACTTTTTGCTCTTAGACCAAGGGCGAATAAGCTTCTGTGGATATTTATTGCCGTCTAAGCCAGATGGCCCTGTGAATAAAGAGAAAAAATGTCGGAAATATCAAGGGAAATTCTGAGTGTTGGCGATCTAAACCGCGCCATTGCAGCCTCTTTAGAGGACCGTTTCGATACTGTTTGGGTGAGCGGGGAGATTTCAAACTTCAAAGCCTATGACAGTGGGCATTGGTATTTCTCACTCAAAGACGAAGAAGGTCAAATTCGCTGTGTCATGTTTCGGGGGCGCAATAGTCAAGTCGGCTTTATGCCTCAGTCGGGTGATTTGGTGGAAGTCAGTGCCAGTTTGGGTATGTATGTTCCTAGGGGGGATATACAGCTCACCATTCAAACCTTACGCCGCGCTGGTATGGGCGGTTTGTATGAAGCCTTCTTAAAGCTGAAGGCTAAATTAGCTAAAGAGGGCTTATTTGATGAAGAGCGCAAGCGTGAGATTCCAACGCATCCTCGATCAATTGGCATCATCACGTCCCCACAAGCCGCAGCATTAAAAGATGTTTTATCTACTCTAGCAAGACGTGCCCCACATATCCCGATTGTGATTTATCCAACTCTAGTGCAAGGACCTGATGCGCCTGCTGGAATTATTGCTGCGCTCAAGGCTGCTGAAAAAGAAAATGCAGTCGATGTGATTTTGTTAGTGCGTGGTGGTGGCAGCATTGAAGACCTCTGGGCATTTAATGATGAGCAGCTTGCTTATGCAATTGCTGGCTCAAGTATTCCAGTGGTGAGTGGTGTAGGACACGAGACCGATTTTACGATTACTGATTTTGTGGCAGATCTGCGAGCGCCAACCCCAACGGGCGCAGCTGAATTAGCGGCGCCACGTAAAGATCAACTGTTGCAAGAGTTAGAGGCCATCAAGCAGGCTTTACTGCAGCGAGTCAATCAACGCGTAGAGCGCGAAGCGCAAACCTTGGATCAATTCGCCTTGCGATTAAACCATGCATTGCCAAACCCCGATCGCATGCGCGAGCAAATCACCAGTTGGCAGCTCCGTTTAAATCAAGCGTGGTCAGTACGCATGGAAAGCTGGAAGCGCAATCAATCTCATTACCAGTCAAAACTCGAGATGCTCAACCCCCAAAGAACACTCGAGCGTGGTTATGCAGTGATTCTGAGTAAAAGTAAAAATGAGGGCCAAGAGCAACTACATGCAGTGCGCAAGCCCAGTGAGCTCAATACCAAGCAAGGCTTTCAGGTGCGCCTAGCGGAAGGCCAGGCAGAGGTGCAGTTCTCAGAGGTATTGCGTGAGCCGTAATTTTTAAAATACGGCTCATGAGACCTCCATTTATCCAAAATCTCGTCTAGAGAATATTGGGCTCAATCTCTAAGCTCACACCAAACTCTTTACGCACTTTGTCCTGAATGCATTTAGCCAGACCTAAGATATCTTGCGCAGTGCCGTTGCCATAATTCACTAAGACGAGTGCTTGGTTTTCATAAACACCCACTTCACCCATGCGCTGGCCTTTAAAGCCACATTGGTCAATCAGCCAGCCTGCAGCCAGTTTACGCTTACCAGGAGCATCAGGATAAGACACTAAGCCCGCATATTTTTTAAGAAGTGTTTCGTATTGCTCATTCGGAATGACAGGGTTCTGAAAAAAGCTCCCAGCATTTCCAATTACCTTGGGGTCAGGTAATTTGTGTGTCCGAATTTTACAGACCGCTAAAAAAATTTCTTCTGCGCTTGGATTGGGATTGTCTGCAAACTGCTTTGCTAAATCTGCGTAATGAATCTTGGCTTGCCAGGTTTTAGGAATTTTAAAGGTGACCTTTGTCACAATAAATCGCTGGGGATGTTGTTTGAAGTAGCTATCGCGATACGCAAACTGACAGTCTGTTTTTGGAAGAGTGACAAAGGCTTGGGTCTTGGTATCAAATCCATCGATGCTCTCAATGTAATCAGCAATCTCAACGCCATATGCGCCAATGTTCTGAATGGGCGCCGCGCCAACGGTGCCCGGAATCAGCGCCAAGTTTTCTAGGCCCGGAAAATTATTTTCTAAGGTCCAAGTAACAAACTCATGCCAGTTCACTCCACCCCCAACT
>CAJEZV010000047.1:0-761 GCA_903995005.1 uncultured beta proteobacterium | reverse complement strand
TCATCACGCTTACCACCCGTCACACGCACTGCATCACCCTGAATACTCGCTTGCACTTTGATCTTGCTATCTTTAATGATGCGCACCACTTTTTTTGAAAGCTCTTGAGTAATACCTTTTTGAATCTTCATGGTTTGCTTGCGCTTATCACTACCGATAGTCTCTTTTTTCTCATCTTTGAGGTAACGCACATCTACATTACGCTTGGCCATCTTGCCAAAAAGTACATCGCGCACTTGACCCAACTTAAAGTCATCGTCGCCGAACAAAATGAGTGTTTCATCTTTTTGCTCTACCCGGCTATCAGAGCCCTTAAAGTCAAAACGATTACTGATTTCTTTATTGGACTGCTCAATCGCATTTTTAAGCTCAACCATGTCTGGTTCGCACACTACGTCAAATGAGGGCATTTCTTACTCCTTCTCTATTTCTTTGGGTGTTCTCATTGGTATTCTGGTAATTATCTGCGGATTTGGCAGACATTCGAATAAGATTGTGGCATGAACTCCACCCCCCATGTGTCTGGATTCGCAAAATCGATGCCTAATTTAGGCTTAAAGAGCCGCAATACCTTTGGTCTGGATGCGGTGGCAGATCTTGCTTATGAAATTACCTCTCCAGAGCAAATTCCGGCGGTAATGAGAGAAATTTCAGCAAAAAATCTGCCATGGCGAGTATTAGGTGGCGGCAGTAATGTGATATTGCCCAAGGTTTTGCCTGGCGCAACCTTGCTGATGAATATCACTGGTCAAGAAATTCTC
>CAJEZV010000046.1 GCA_903995005.1 uncultured beta proteobacterium | reverse complement strand
ATGAGGTAACTTACTTGGATGTTTTGCCGAATGGCTTAATTGACTTCGCGCAGCTAGAAACGGCAATGAAGCCAGGCACGATTTTGGCATCAGTGATGTATGTTAATAACGAAATCGGTGTAGTACAAGATATTCCAGCGATTGGTGACTTATGCCGTTCGCGCGGTGTGATTTTGCATGTGGATGCTGCTCAAGCTACTGGCAAGGTAGAAATCGATTTAGAGAAGACCAAGGTCGACCTAATGAGTTTTTCTGCTCACAAGACTTATGGTCCCAAAGGGATTGGTGCATTGTTTGTGCGTCGCAAGCCTCGCATTCGGATTGAGGCTCAGATTCATGGCGGCGGTCACGAGCGCGGTATGCGTTCTGGAACGCTAGCGGTTCATCAAATTGTTGGTATGGGCGACGCATTCCGCATTGCTCGCATCGAGATGGTTGAAGAAAACAAGCGTATTCGTGCGTTGCGCGATCGTCTCTTGGCAGGCTTGAAAGATATTGAAGAAGTTTATGTGAACGGTGACATGGATGATCGTGTGCCCCATAACCTCAATATCAGTTTTAACTATGTTGAGGGTGAGTCAATGTTGATGGCCCTGAAAGATTTGGCAATCTCATCTGGATCCGCTTGTACATCAGCTTCATTAGAGCCTTCTTATGTATTGCGTGCCTTAGGACGTAATGATGAACTAGCTCATAGCTCAATTCGTTTTACTCTCGGCCGTTTTACGACTGAAGAGGAAGTCGATTTCACAATCAAGCTGGTGAAAGAAAAGATTGCGAAGTTACGCGAACTCTCACCATTGTGGGAAATGTTTAAAGACGGAATCGACTTAAGCACGATTCAGTGGGCGGCACATTAAGAATTTGAAGGATTAAAGAGGAAATACCATGGCATATAGTGAAAAAGTAATCGACCATTATGAGAACCCCCGTAACGTAGGTTCTTTTGAGAAAGGTGATGAAAGTGTAGGTACCGGTATGGTTGGCGCGCCAGCTTGTGGCGACGTCATGAAATTACAAATCCGCGTAAATGATCAAGGCGTGATTGAAGATGCTAAGTTCAAGACTTATGGCTGCGGCTCAGCAATTGCTTCTTCCTCACTGGTAACCGAGTGGGTTAAGGGTAAGACCTTGGATCAGGCTTTAGAGATTAAGAACTCTTTGATTGCTGAAGAGTTGGCTTTGCCACCCGTGAAGATTCACTGCTCTATCTTGGCTGAAGATGCTATCAAGGCAGCGGTTGCTGATTACAAAGAAAAGCATCTAGCTAAATAAAAACTATGGCAATTACCTTAACCGATAAAGCAGCTGCACACGTTAACCGCAATTTAGAAAAGCGCGGTAAGGGGTGTGGTTTGCGTTTGGGTGTGCGCACTACAGGTTGCTCTGGTTTGGCTTATCAATTGGAATATGTCGATGAGCCTGCAGCTGAAGATCAAGTATTTGAATCTAATGGCATTAAGGTATTTGTTGATCCAAAGAGCTTGGCCTATTTGGATGGAACAGAGCTAGACTTTGTACGTGAGGGTTTGAACGAAGGCTTTAAGTTTCAAAATCCAAACGTAAAAGATGAGTGTGGTTGTGGCGAATCTTTCCGCGTCTGACGATTACTTTCGCTTCTTTGGTCTAAATCAGCAATTCAAAATCGATTTGCCTGCCTTAGATCAGGCTTATCTGGCAATTCAGAAAGAGGTTCATCCTGACCGCCATGCGCGTGGCAGTGATTCAGAGCAACGCTTAGCAATGCAAATGGCTACCTTAGCAAATACTGCTTTTCAAACCCTCAAGAACCCAGTGCAACGTGGCCTCTATATTTGCCAGCTTAATGGCGTCGATGCCAAACTCGAAACAAATACTGCAATGCCTACCGCTTTTCTGATGAAGCAGATGGAGTGGCGCGAGAGTCTTGATGAGCAAGCCGAAGATCTGCCATCCCTAGAAAAGCTGATGGACGAAGTGGGTGCCTCCAAGCAAGAAACCCTATCTGAAATTGCGCAAGCGATCGATGGCGCTAAAAATTACCAACGTGCAGCTGAACTTTTAAGAGGTCTACTCTTTATCGATAAGTTTGCTATCGAGCTTGATGACGCTATTGCGGCTTTGGCCTAGTTTGCACTCGCATTAAAATTGAACTTTTATGGCCTTATTACAAATCTCTGAACCCGGAAAATCGCTAGCGCCCCATCAGCGTAGGATTGCGGTTGGGATTGATTTGGGGACTACCAATTCACTCGTGGCGATCGTACGAGACGCTTTGCCTAAAGTGTTGCCTGATGCCCAAGGAAGAGAATTGCTTCCTTCGGTTGTGCGCTACCTACCAAATGGTAGAACAGAGGCTGGCTTCGAAGCGCTTGAGAGTGTCGTGATTGATCCAAAGAACACGATTGTTTCTGTAAAGCGTTTTATGGGGCGAGGCGTGCAAGATGTGGATCATATCGAGAGCACCCCTTATGATTTTGTTGACCAGCCCGGCATGCTCAAATTGAGAACCGCTGCTGGAGATAAAAGCCCCATCGAGGTCTCGGCAGAAATCTTAGCGCGTCTGCGTCAGCTAGCGGAAGATTCTGTATCTGATGAGATTGTTGGTGCGGTTATTACAGTACCTGCTTATTTTGATGATGCGCAACGCCAAGCCACGAAAGATGCAGCCAAGTTAGCGGGCATTGAAGTACTGAGATTGCTCAATGAACCAACCGCAGCTGCGATTGCCTATGGTTTGGATAATGCCTCCGAAGGTGTTTATGCCGTATACGACCTAGGTGGCGGGACTTTCGATATCTCTATTCTGCGAATGAGTAGAGGGGTCTTTGAAGTTCTTTCGACTGGTGGTGATTCTGCTTTGGGGGGTGATGACTTTGATCACCGCTTGTATTGCTGGGTCATCGAGCAGGCAAAACTACCTCCACTCTCTATTCATGATCATCGCACTCTTTTGCAAGCGTGTAAGCATGCAAAAGAATTGCTGAGTCATAACCCCTTAGCTCGCGTTCATGAGACTTTGGCAGATGGTACGGTAGTCAATGTTGGTGTTAGTCAGGCGCAGTTCTTTGAAATCACCCAGAACCTCGTTGTTAAGACTTTAACGGCCTGCAAAAAAGCTTTACGTGATGCAGGCTTGAAAGCTGAAGATGTTAAAGGTGTGGTGATGGTGGGAGGCTCCACTCGCATGCCAAATGTGCAGCGTTCTGTCGGCGAGTTATTTGGTACGCAACCACTCAACAATCTCAATCCTGATCAAGTAGTTGCGCTTGGTGCCGCCATGCAAGCTGACTTGCTAGCGGGCAATCAAAGCAAAGACGATGAATGGCTCTTGTTAGATGTCATTCCACTTTCCCTTGGTGTTGAAACTATGGGCGGTTTAGTTGAAAAAATTATTCCACGCAATACACCAATTCCAGTAGCTAGAGCCCAAGATTTCACCACCTTTAAAGATGGCCAAACTGCATTAGCCATCCAGGTAGTGCAGGGTGAGCGCGAGCTTGCCCAAGACTGTCGCTCCTTGGGTAAGTTTGAATTGCGTGGTATCCCGGCAATGGCTGCGGGTGCAGCACGTATACGGGTGACTTTCCAGGTGGATGCGGATGGCCTATTGTCTGTCAGCGCTATGGAACAAGGCTCTGGCGTCCAGGCTTCAATCGATATTAAGCCTTCTTATGGCCTAACGGATTCTGAAATTACGCGTATGTTGCAAGATGGCTTTGCCTCTGCAAAAGAGGATCTCTTAGCAAGGTCATTACGGGAAGAGCAAGTGAATGCACAGCGTTTATTGGATGCAGTACAAACAGCACTTGATGCCGACCGCGCATTACTTAACAAAGAAGAGCAGGTTGTGATTGACCAAGAGATGGCAACTCTGCAAAAGATTTTGAATGAAGAGACAGATAGTGCAGTTGTACGCAAGGCAGTTGATCATGCTGCTAAGGCTACCGATGAGTTTGCACAAATGCGCATGAATGCCAGCATTCAGAAAGCTTTGTCTGGTAAGAATGTTGCAGAGATCTGAAATAATCATTACACAATTAATATCCAATCAATAGAAAAAAATCATGACTCAAATCGTTGTTCTACCGCATAGTGAGTATTGCCCTGAAGGTGCAGTAGTTGAAGTGGCGCCAGGTACGTCGATTTGTGAAGCGCTCCTAGAAAATGACATTCCGATCGAGCATGCCTGCGATATGGTTTGCGCTTGCACAACTTGTCATGTCATCGTTAAAGAGGGCTTTCAGAGCCTGAACTCACCAGATGAGAATGAGGAAGATATGCTTGATCGTGCTTGGGGCTTAAATCCCCAATCCCGTTTATCTTGCCAAGCCATTGTTGCTAAACAAGATTTGGTGATTGAAATACCGAAATATTCAATCAACCATGCTAAAGAGAATCATTAATGCACCAAACTGGAGCAATATGGCTCTTAATGAGGCAATCAGTAGAAAGATGAGATTTTGAGAAGACTAATATGAACTTGTAGTTTGTTCTTTAAGTAGTACCTCCAAAAATCTCTTTCAAGCCATCCTTCGGGGTGGCTTTTTCTTTAGGACTTTAATTTTTTTGATCCATCTTTTAAGAAGTGCTGCTTGATTACTAGCGTAACGTTTTGTCGTGTATGTTTTTTACGCTCAAGAAGACCAACTTTCCTGTAGATGGTTTTTCCTGGGAGCTCCTGAATTCTGAGTTGCCGATCGTTGGCCCATGAAATATTGGCTAACTGAGGAACGATAGAATAGCCAAGACCTTGTCTAACGAGTTCAATAATAGCCTCTACAGAATTTAATTCCATGCCATCTTGAATGGATAGCTTATTGGACTTGATAGTTTGGTCGACAAGATGGCCGGTCCATGTATTTCTCTCAAAGCGAATAAATGGCAGATTAGGATCGATATTTTTAAGATCTTTTTTTCTGCTAGGCGTGGTGTTTGGATAAATCAAAATCATGGGCTCCTTGTAGAGCTCAGTCCATTGGAGGTTTTGGGGTAGGGTATAGGGTGATTCAGTCACAATTGCTGCATCAAGAGTGCCTTCAAGAAGTTGATCCAAGAAGTTGCTTGATAAGCCTGCAATTAATTTTATCTCTAGCTCTGGATAGTTATGTTTTATCTCATTTAAGGTTTTTCCAAATGCACCCATCAGAGAAGAAACCAAAGCGCCCAAGACAATTGTTCCGCTGAGGTTCGATTGTATGTTTGAGCGAAGAGCTTCATAACGAGCCACAATTTCTTGGATAGGCTCAATCAGAGATCTGCCGTGTGCATTTAAGGTGAGAGATCGCTTGGTGCGATCAAATAGCTCCAGACCAATTTCTTTTTCTAGCTGTTGTAATTGCTGGCCTGCTGCGGCTGCGGTAAGGCCAATTTCTCTCGAGGCGGCTGCAACACTTTTGTGACGGGTAATCGCCAAGAAGTTTTTGAGTGTATTGATGCTAGACATGGCTTTTATTATAAATAATTTCTTTATCTCAAAGAAAAATTAATTCGATTTATTTTTTACTATCTATCCATATAATGTGGATATGTCTAATGCTGATCTAAAAGTACGGGTATGGCGCGGCTCCCAAGAAGGGGAGTTTGTTGAGTACTTAGTCCCACGTAACTCCAATCAAACAGTTTTGGATGTGGTGACTTATATCCAAAGAAAGCTCGACCCCACCCTGAGCTATCGCTTTGCTTGCCGAGTTGGCATGTGTGGTTCATGCGCAATGACTGTTAATGGAGTGGCTCGTTGGACTTGCCGTACTCACGTCTCGAAAATTCTTGAGGGGGATTCATTAGAAATTGCTCCTTTAAATAACTTACCCGTTATTAAAGATCTCGCAACGGATATGCGAGAGTTTTTTAATAAGTGGAAAGGAGCGATCGGATTCTTTAAAGGAGACAAAACGCGTCATGATGATTTTACAAAAGTAGAGCCAAGCTCTCCTGAGCGCCAATTAGCAAATGCTGGAATTGAGTGCATCGGTTGTGGCGTTTGTTATGCTTCTTGTGAGGTAGTTGAATCAAGACCAAATTATCTTGGGCCCGCAGCGCTAAATCGTGCATGGACCTTAACGAATGATGTGAGAGATGTTCAGCAGTTAGAACGTATGAGTGCAGTAGCGGGTGATGCTGGTTGTCACGCATGTCATACGCAAGGATCTTGTACTGAGCGTTGTCCTAAGGCTATCGAGCCAACTGCAAGTATTGCTGGCTTGAAAAAGCTAGTTGCCAAGGCCGCCATACGTGGAAGTAAGTGGGGCAAGCTATGAGCACCGGCGTATTGCAGGCAAAACTTTGGTATGCACAGAGAATTAGCGCCATGGTACTTGGGATTTGTGTTGCCATTCATTTGCTGATTATTTTTTATGCCATTAGAGGTGGTTTAAGTGCGCAGGAGATACTAGGGCGGACGCAAGGCAATATGCTATTTGCCATTTTTTATGAAGTATTTGTCCTCGCATGTTTTGTTCATGCGCCAATTGGCCTTGCCAATATATTGCAGGAGACCTTTCCAAAGAGTGGCTTAGCTAGACCTCTGTCATGGATCTTAGCTTTGTTGATTTTGGTCCTTGGTACTACAGCTGTCCTTGGTGTTTTTACGGGGGGTCAGATATGAGCTTCAGACCAAAATTGGACTACCGTGCCAAAACCCATTTATCTTATTTTGCATACGCATGCCATCGCTTTTCTGGCTTGTTATTGGCATGCTTTATTCCACTGCACTTTCTGATGCTTTCTCAATCCTTGCGAGGTGCAGAAGGCTTTGAGAAATCGCTTACTTTGACTGATATGTGGATATTTAAGTTTGGCGAGTGGGCCTTAGTAATTTTGTTGGCCGTTCATTTAGCAGGCGGTATACGACTGCTAATGATTGAGTTTGGGCCATGGAAGGGTTTGCGTAAAGGCTGGATTCAGCTCTCTATTTTGTTCGCAATTGCTTGCGGACTCTTATTTTTATATTTTGCTAATTGATTAGGTTGATATGCAATTACAAATGGATTTAGTCGAAGAGGCTTGTAAGGAGCTCTATATTCGAGCCTTGAAGGTTTTGCCTGATGACATTAAGGCCGGTATTGATAGGCTGGATAAAGCTGAGACAGATTCACGTGCTCAAGTAGTGCTAAAGACAATGATCACTAATATCTCAGTGGCAGAGCGTGAGGATAATCTCCTTTGCCAAGATACAGGCTTGCCGATCTACAACGTGAAAATTGGTAGTAATGTGCAATTTGATGGTATGGCATTAAAGGCAGCTATTCGTAAAGGTTGCGAACGTGCCACTCGGGAGTATCCACTCAGATCCTCAGTCGTACATCCCATTACTCGCAAAAATAATCACACCTCATGCGGCATTGATATGCCATCAATTCACATTGATTTTTTTGATACAGCAGAATCAGTTGAAATTGAAATGGTGCCAAAAGGAAGCGGTTCGGAAAACAACTCCTTTTTAAAAATGGCAATACCTGCAGATGGCATTAATGGTGTCAAGGCATTTGTGATTGAGAGTGTGGTCTCTGCTGGAGGTAAGACTTGTCCGCCAACGATTGTCGGTGTTGGGATTGGCGGCACCTCTGATCAATGTGTAGCCATGGCAAAACGAGCAGCAACTCGGCAATTGGGTAGCGTATGCAGCGATGAAGAAGGCGCCAAGCTTGAGAGGGAGCTTAGTGCTGCCGTCAATCAACTCGGAATTGGTCCACAAGGTCTAGGTGGTGATGGAACTGCATTTGCAGTACAGGTTGAGCTGGCTCATACGCACATTACCTTGAACCCCGTGGCTGTTAATATGCAGTGCCATTCTGCTCGTAGAGCGCGAGCAACTTTTACGCCTGCTGGCGTTACCTACGGATTTTAGGAAACGACGATGGCACATTACAACCTTGCAACGCCAGTGAGTGAGGCGGATATTCGAAAGCTTCGCATCAACGATACCGTGACTTTACAAAACACATTGTTTGGCATTCGGGATGCTACTCAAATTCAGATGTTTGATCATGGACGTAAGGCGCGTTTTGACTTAAGTGGTCATGCAGTCATTCACACTGCGCCGAACGTTCGTAAGGTACCCGTGAGTGCAGAGTTTCCCGCAGGATATGAGCCTATTTGTATCGGTACCACCACTTCAGATCGCATGGAGCGTTTTACTCGCCCATTGATGACTCAGAATGGTGTACGTATGATTGTAGGAAAAGGGGGTATGCGCGAGGGCTCGGCAGATGCATTCAAAGAGCTGGGCGGTGTTTATTTAGCCATTATTGGTGGTACCGCTGCCCTAGAAACAACTTGGATCGAGCAGATTGAAGATGTCGATATGGATGATCTCAATCCAGAGTCTTTATGGCGCTTCAAAATTAGGGATTTTGGCCCATTACTAGTTGCAATGGATAGTCATGGCGGCAGTATCTATCAGGAAGTTAAGAGTGATGTCGCTAGCAAAAAAGAAGCAGTACTTAAAAGTCTTGGGATTATTTCATGAGCGCTATTCCAACAATCGATACAGATATTTTGATTCTGGGTTCGGGAGGTGCAGGCCTCTTTGCTGCCTTGCATGCGCATCAAGCAAACCCTAACTTGAATATCACGATCGCTGTCAAAGGCTTATTGGGTAAATGTGGCTGTACGCGGATGGTGCAGGGTGGTTACAACGTAGCTTTAGCGGAAGGAGATTCCGTAGAGCGCCATTTTATGGATACGATCGAAGGTGGTAAATGGCTCTCTGACCAAGAGCTAGCCTGGACACTAGTCAGTAAAGCGGTTGAGCGAATTCATGAGCTAGAAAATGAGCTCGGTTGCTTTTTTGATCGCAATCCAGATGGCACGGTTCATCAAAAGGCATTTGCTGGTCAAACATTTGATCGTACTGTTCATAAGGGTGACTTAACAGGTATTGAGATTATTAATCGCTTAGCTGAGCAAGTATGGGCTAGGGGCATCAATCGACTTGAAGAGCATCGCGCAATTGAATTAATTCATAGCAAAGACGGCAAATCACTTGCAGGCGTTTTGATGCTCAATATGCAAACTGGTCAATTTGTATTAGTGCGGGCCAAAGCAGTTTTACTGGCTACGGGTGGCGGCCCCACGATGTACAAATACCATACTCCATCGGGTGATAAGAGTTGCGATGGTTTAGCAATGGCGTTGCGTGCTGGGCTCATTTTGCGGGATATGGAGATGGTGCAATTTCATCCAACTGGCTTATTAGCTGGGCCTGGGACTCGCATGACTGGGACGGTCATAGAGGAAGGCTTGCGTGGAGCTGGTGGCTATTTACTGAATGGCAATCAAGAGCGCTTTATGGGCAACTATGATCCACGCAATGAACGCGCTACAAGAGATATTGTTTCTAGATCCATCAATTCAGAAATTCGCGCTGGACGTGCAACTCCTAATGGTGGTGTTTATATTCAAATGAGCCATTTAGGCCCAGAGAATGTACGCAAACTATTTAAAGGAATGGTTGAGCGTTGTGCCGATAGTGGCTTTGATTTGACAAAAGATTTAGTAGAGGTTGTACCAACAGCCCATTACATGATGGGTGGTCTAGTTTTTAAGAAAGATTGCAGCACTGATCTTCTTGGTCTATTTGCGGCAGGTGAAGATACTGGTGGGGTGCATGGCGCTAATCGTTTGGGTGGTAATGGTGTTGCCAACTCAACAGTATTTGGTGGCATTGCAGGGGAGTCAATGGCCCATTGGGTTTCTTCACAGCAGCTGAGCGAATGTAATATGGATGAAGTAGTGGCAAGTATTCAAGAGCATGAAGCGCCATTGAAAAAGATACCTGGTGATATTGAGGCCATACGAGATGAGCTTGCAGAGTGCATGTGGGATGATGTTGGCATCTCTAGAAACCAGGAGGGCTTATTGCGCGCGCGCCAAACTCTCAAACAATTGGCTGCCAAGTTAAACCAAATTGGAGTGGGCGATATTCAACGGGAATACAGTAATACTTGGCAAGATTGGATGAATTTACAAAATCTGATTCTGGTGAGTCAGGCCGTCACTGAGGCAGCTATAGCTCGCGAGAATTCTCGAGGTGCTCATTATCGCGACGATTTCCCGGAGCCAGGCTCACTTGAGCGGTCCTATTTCACTGCGGTAAGTTTCACTCAAAAAGAGTTGGTTATTGAAAATCGCCCAGTGCAATTTACAATGGTTAAGCCTGGCGAAACTATTCTGGTTGAGGCTTAGTTATCTTTGAGTTCATAGAACCGCTGCCATTTTTTTTAGCCGCAATAGTTATCTTTGGCGCATATTTTATTTTTGGAGTATCTGGGTTTGGCTCATCGATTGTTGCCGTTCCTTTGCTCGTCCAGATTTACCCACTAAAGTCCGTAGTGCCGATGATGGTCATAATTGATATTTGCGGCTCTTTATATTTAGGAAAGAAAAATTCAAGTAATGCGGATATGAAAGAATTGAAGTGGCTACTTCCATTTACCTTAATCGGTATTGTGGTGGGGGGATTGGTTTTACTTCAAGCTCCAAGTGCCCCCTTATTGATTGCCTTGGGAGTCTTTGCTGCCTTTAATGGGGCTCGAGTTCTTTGGCAAAGAAATAATGAGCTACATAAAGCTATTAATAAGTGGTGGGCCGCCCCATTCGGATTTATAGGCGGCATCTTTACAGCACTTTTTGCTACTGGCGGAGCTATATACGCATCTTATCTTGGGCTTAGGATCGGCGATCCTAGAGCACTGAGGTCAACGATGGCGTTTGCTATTTTTATTCTGACTTTTTTGCGACTTTGTCTTATGGTTGCAACTGGACTCCTATTAAGTTGGCCTGTATTTGGGTTGGCGATCTGTTTGATGCCGGCAACTTTTCTAGGTATATGGGCTGGTTCTCATATGCATGCAAGATTAAGTAATACAGCAATGCGGGTGGCTTATGGTTCCATACTACTTTTTTCAGGAACTACATTACTGATGCGTCAGTTAATTTAGAGTACGCTACCTAGATCTAGGTACAAAGTTAGGAGCCCTCATAAAGGGCTCCTACTAAGTAAAACTTATTGAGCGGCAATATTGCGAGCCTTGATCACTTTTTCCCAAGCTGCAGACTCATTTTTGATTTGAGCTTCTAGCTCTTTCGGAGTATTGGCAATTGGTGTAAGGCCATTAATTTCTAGACTCTTGCGCATTGCTTCCGATTCGAGCGCTTTTTGAGTTGCAGCATAAATTTTATCCACAATAGCTTTTGGAGTACCAGATGGTGCAGCTAATGCATACCAGCCAACGTTCACAAATCCAGGGATAGCTGCTTCAGAAACAGTTGCAACCATAAGACAAA
>CAJEZV010000045.1 GCA_903995005.1 uncultured beta proteobacterium | reverse complement strand
TCCGACGGCAAATTAATCTATTACAAAAGTACAGAAAATCATGCGGCCTATTTTGAAACGATTCAAAAACTGACCGGACTCAATAAAATAGTTTCTTTTTCTTTTATTGCTCAATGCTTTCCTATGAAAGTATCTTGGCTAAATGAACTTTGCAAGGAGCTTGATGAATTGTTGCAAATACCAGCCAAATTGGCTTTTCTTATCTTGGGGCAAGAGCTGAAACAGTTGATCCTTGAATTGCTCTGTATAGCGCGATTCTCCTTCAACTTTGAACTGTGATGGGGATTTTTTTACAAACTCTTCAATTTCATTATCAGGAACAATGACGCGATATTCTTTGGCTGCAATATTGCGTGCCATAAAACCAGAGGTTATCTCCCAAGCCTTGATGTCTTTCAGGCAACAAACGGAAATCAGTTCGGAAATTTGCAAAGGGATTTCAGGCATAATTTGCATGATAAACCTTAATAAATCGGGCTACATCATGATCTTGGTAACTGGGGGGGCTGGCTTTATCGGCGGTAATTTTGTTTTGGATTGGCTATCCAATCCGAGCGCCGAAGGCATCGTTAATCTTGATAAATTAACCTATGCGGGTAATTTAGCCACTCTGGATCCTTTAAAAGCCGATTCTCGTCATATCTTCGTTCATGGCGACATTGGCGATAAAGAGTTGGTTGCTAAATTACTCAATGAGTTTGCACCGCGCGCTATTGTCAACTTTGCAGCAGAGAGTCATGTAGACCGCTCAATCCATGGGCCTGCGGAGTTTGTGCAGACCAATATTGTTGGCACCTTTAATCTATTAGAGTGTGCCCGCGAGTATTGGAATAGTCTTGATGACCCCGCAAAAAGTACTTTTCGTTTTCATCATGTCTCTACTGATGAAGTCTATGGCTCTTTATCTGCCACAGATCCCGCCTTCACTGAAACAAATCCGTATGAGCCTAATGGTCCGTATTCTGCTTCCAAGGCTGCATCTGACCATTTAGTTCGCGCCTGGTTTCATACCTACTGTTTTCCAGTGATCACCAGTAATTGTTCAAATAACTATGGCCCGTATCATTTCCCTGAAAAATTAATCCCCTTAGTGATTCTCAATGCCCTCAATAACAAGCCCTTGCCAATCTATGGTGATGGTCAGCAGGTGCGGGATTGGCTTTATGTTGGTGATCATTGCTCTGCCATCCGTGAAGTATTGGCAAAAGGCACATTAGGCGAGACTTATAACATTGGCGGCTGGAATGAAAAAGCCAATATTGACGTTGTTAAAACTATTTGTCGCATTCTGGATGAATTAAAACCACGTACAGATGGAAAGACCTATGCTGAGCAAATCACTTTTGTTAAGGATCGTCCTGGACATGATCGCCGTTATGCAATTGATGCTAGCAAGCTTGAGCGTGAGCTTGGTTGGCGCCCGGCGGAGACTTTTGATACGGGTATTCGTAAAACAGTACAGTGGTATTTAGATAATCCAGCATGGATAGAGGGAGTCGTTAGCGGCTCATATCGCGACTGGTTACAAAAGCAGTACAACTAATTTTGAAAACCTATAAATGAATATCCTCGTATTTGGCAAAGATGGCCAATTAGGAAAAGCATTTCAAAAACTATTAGGCCCCTCTCATTCTTTAGAGTTGAGCATTCAATATGTTGGCCGCACTCAATTTGATCTGAGCAATTCTGCGGCCCTATCTGATTTTCTGCAGCAATCCAAACCAGATCTTATTATCAATGCGGCTGCATATACGGCGGTAGATAAGGCCGAGGCAGAGGTAGAAATGGCCTTCGCGATCAATGCTAAAGCGCCTGAATTGATGGCTCTTTATGCAGCAGAACATGACGCCACTTTCTTGCATTACTCAACGGATTATGTTTTTGATGGCAGTAAAGAGGGGTTATATGTTGAGAGCGACCTTCGCAATCCATTGGGTGCTTATGGCAAGAGTAAAGCCGCAGGAGAAGAGGCGGTAGAAAAAGTATTTACCAACGCCACCCAAGGACAATATGCAATGCTCCGAACAAGCTGGGTTTATGGTGATGGTGGTAATTTTATCCGGACAATTTTGCGTTTAGCAAAAGAGCGCGAAGAGCTTAAGGTCGTTGTCGATCAATATGGTGTGCCAACGAGTGCAGAATGGTTGGCACAAGTCAGTTTAAATTTAGTCTTAGATCAGCACCTGAATCTTAGGAAATTTATCTCTGGTATTTATCATGCAGTTCCGGCTGGAGAAACGACTTGGCATGGTTTGGCGCAGCTGGCTACCCAATCTGCTATTGGCGCGGGTGCGCTTTTGAAAGTAGGGCCTGAGGCGATCAAACCTATTCCGGCAGTGGAATACCCACTTCCAGCCCCCAGACCCTCTAATTCTCGGATGGATACAGCTAAATTGCGCGAAGCTATAGAAAGCATTGACGATATGTCAAAATTACAGCACTGTAAGCGTCATTGGGGTGATGATGTTAAGGCCTATGTTGCTAAGCTTGCCCAAGACGGAATCATTTAAAGGCTAAAAGTATGGCGGTAAATCGTAAAGGCATTATCTTGGCTGGTGGATCTGGAACTCGCTTGTATCCAGTCACTCAAGCAGTCTCTAAGCAGTTGATGCCAGTCTATGACAAGCCTATGGTGTACTACCCATTAAGCACTTTGATGTTAGCGGGTATTCGCGATATTTTGTTGATTTCTACTCAGCATGACACACCACGTTTTTCTGAGCTTTTAGGTGATGGTTCGCAGTGGGGTCTTAATATTGAGTATTGTGTACAACCTTCTCCCGATGGTCTCGCCCAAGCATTTACTCTGGGAAAAAACTTTGTTGGTAATAGTCCGAGTGCTCTGGTCCTTGGGGACAATATTTTTTATGGCCATGAATTAGTCGATCAGCTAAATAGCGCCGATGACAGAACGGTCGGAGCCACGGTATTTGCGTACCACGTCAATGATCCAGAGCGATATGGTGTGGTGGAGTTTGATAAAGACTACAAAGCCCTCTCGATTGAAGAGAAGCCCACAAACCCTCGAAGTAACTATGCTGTTACAGGCCTCTATTTTTATGACAACCAGGTTTGTGATATCGCTGCATCTATTAAGCCCAGCGCTCGTGGTGAGTTAGAAATCACCGATGTAAATCGTGCCTATCTCGATAAGAATGAGCTCAGCGTAGAGATTATGGGCCGTGGCTTTGCATGGTTAGACACAGGCACCCACGACTCCCTATTGGATGCTGCGGGTTTTATTGCCACCTTGCAAAAGCGCCAGGGCCTGATGGTGGCCTGTCCCGAAGAGATCGCCTATCGTCAGGGTTGGATTAGCGCTGATACCGTACAACAGGTGGCTGCTCAACTGAGTAAAAATAGTTATGGTCAATACCTCAATAAGATTTTGAAAGAACTCAATAGTTCCGCTCAACCGGTTTCCTTATCAGCAAAAAAGGTAGGCAAATGAGTGCGCCTTCTAAGGTGCAGGTAACTCCGACTGCAATTCATGATGCATTAGTCATTGAACCTAAAGTATTTGGTGATGAGCGTGGCTGGTTTACTGAATCTTTTAATGCAATTGATTTTGCAAAAGCAACTGACTTGGATGTTGAGTTTGTTCAAGATAACCACTCCTTTTCTCGCCAATGGACTTTACGTGGCTTGCACTATCAGTTGGAGCAAACTCAGGGTAAATTAGTTCGCGTTGTTGCTGGGAGAGTATTTGATGTGGTGGTTGATATTCGTAAAAACTCCCCGAGCTATGGCCAGTGGGTCGGAATTGAGCTTAGTGCTCAAAATCACAAACAACTTTGGATTCCTCCAAAATTAGCGCATGGATTTTTAGTGCTGTCAGAAACTGCTGAGTTTCTCTATAAAACAACTGACTACTATCACCCGCAGAGTGAGGCATGTTTAGCATGGAATGATCCAACGGTGGCAATTGACTGGCCTTTGCCAACAGGAGTTGCGCCCAATATGAACGTCAAAGATGCGGCCGGTCTGCTTTGGGATGCTGCACCAAAGTTTTAAGCTCCTATGAGCAATTTACCCGTTAACAATCTCACCGCCTCCCCAAAAATTTTATTGGTGAAACTCTCTTCACTTGGGGATGTTCTTCACAATTTACCTATGGTTTGGGATTTACGCTCGCGTCTACCAGATGCGCAAATTGATTGGGTGGTTGAGGAGGGCTATGTACATCTACTTGAACCACTTTTAACTAGAGATGGATTTAAGGGAATTGACCACATCATCCCCTTTGGTTTGCGTCGTTGGAAAAAAAATCTTTTCAAGCTCTCTACCTGGCAGCAGTTCTTTGCCTTTAAGAGCCAATTGCAAGCAACGCAATATGACTACATTATTGAAACTCAGGGACTTTTAAAGTCCGCACTAGTTTGTGCGCTTGCAAATAAATCAAATAATGCCGTAGTTGCTGGACTTGCTAATGCCACAAAATTTTCTGGATATGAACCTATTGCCCGATTGTTTTATAACCAGTGCGTTCAGGTGCCTATTGATTGTCATGCAGTTGATCGTTCGCGCTGGGTCATGTGCTCTGCACTAGATTGGCCCTTAATAGATCGAACCAATACACCCTTATTCTTTTCAGAATCTTTTGCCCAAGCACTTTCTGAAAAGACAATAGCGGGCCTACAAAAGCCCTATGTATTGTGCTTTCATTCAACCGCGCGAGAAGCTAAACGTTGGCCTAATCAACGCTGGGTATCTTTAGGGCAAGAGCTGGCCAGTCGTGGTTATCAAGTGGTTTTGCCTTGGGGTAATTCTGCTGAAAAGGCAGTTAGTGAAGAGATTTCTAAACAAATTCCAGGATCACTTGTACCCCCGGCATTTTCAATTGAAGATGCTTTCTCGGTAATCGCTTACGCTGCGCTCACAATAGGTGTTGATACAGGCCTGACCCATTTAGCTGCGGTATTGGGTAAACCAACGGTTGAGATTTATTGCGATTCTCCTCGCTGGAAGACCGAAGGCTATTGGGCAAAGAACATTTGCAATCTCGGCGATATTGGAGGTTCACCAAGCGCTTCAGAGGCAATAAATACTTCTCTGAGTTTACTGTCTTAATTTAACGCAGTAATGAGTTTATTGAGATTAAGTCTTCATCACTGAGGGCTGCAGCATGCGCTTTTAATTTAATAGCATTCAAAATAGTGTTGTAACGCGCCTGCTGAAGTTGTGATCGAGTAGTGATGAGAGTATCGAGAGCAATTAATACATCAATGTTGATCAAGGTGCCCACTTGGAATCCGAGCTTACTAGATTCCAGTGCAGAATTGGTTGAGCGCTCCGCAGCCTCATAAGCCTTAACGCTTGCCAAGCCACCATAAAAACCAGTAAATGCTGTTCTAGTGCTCTGAGCAGCAGTGCGACGTGCATTGTCATAGTTGGCCTTCGCTTGATCTACGAGTGCAGCATTTTGCCGAATCACTGAACTGCTAAAGCCGCCTGACACCAAGGGAATTGTCATCTGTAGGGCAATCGTATTGTTGTAGACGTTGGTGTTAGCTGGGGTATAGCTATTCGGTGTTCCATTTGAGGTGTTATAGCCGGTAGTTCCTACAAAGTTTACCGATGGGTAATTCAGGGCTTGCGCAGCACGATAAGTACTTTCAGCAAGGCTGACTGAAAGTTGATTGGCTAAGACATTAAAGTTTGCTGCTTCTGCTTGATTAATCCAATCATCCAGTGTTTGCCCTGGAGGTAATTGAGGATTAACAGATTCAGCAATTGGATTGCCTTTGCTATCTCTGCTCTTGGACCGCGGGTCTTTTAAGACACCATCAATCTTGACTTCTTTTACTAGAGGCTTTATTGGCCCAACTGGACGACCAACCAATTGCTCCAATACGCCGCGCTTAACAATTAAATCTGCTTGCGCTGCAATTTCTTGTGAGTTAGCTAAATCAAGCGCAGCTTGCGCTGTATTGACATCCACAATCGTAGCAAGGCCAGCATCAAATTTGGCTTGAGCGATATCAAGTTGCTGCTTGATTAAATCTTTCTTATTGCGATAGAGCTCAACATTGTCTTGGCTTGTGAGGGCGTCGAAATATGCTTGTGATACTCGAATAATCAGATCTTGTTGCGCTAAATAAAAGCGCATATCAGCAATCTTGGTATTCAGATCACCTTGTTTAAAAGCTTCTAGGGCGCTAATGTTGAATACGGGTTGCGTTAAGGTAACCGTATAACTTTTTTGATCAAACACTCGAGAGTTACCAGGGGAGCTTGATACTACTGTGCTATTTGCCCCATGCTGGTAGTAGCGTGTACCAGTTGGAGTGGCGTTGGCCTGTGGCATCAATAAAGAAAGACCTTGCCAGTAGAGCTCTTTACTGGCCTGGTAATTAAAGCGAGCTGCGTTTAATACTGGGTCACTAAAGGCCGCCTCTTGATAAAGCTGTATCAAGTCAACTAATTGACCTTGAGCGTTACCTGTTTTATTGCCGGTAACATTAGATGGTGCTGCAGCAGTTGGTAGTGCGGCTTTAGGCGGCATCACAAACTGAGGTGGTTGCTCTAGCCCAATAAGCGTCGAAGCACTCATTGGGGTTGGCAGTGCTGGTTTCGCTGCTTCGTTTGGGCTTTGGGCAAAAGCACTCAATGGCAATAAACTGAGGCCGAACGCCTGACTCAGGATTAAACCAATAGTTCTTATCTGAGAGTGGCGAAAACGGGCTTGGGTCATCTAATTCGGATGCTTTTCAATGTACCTTGAAGTTTAAGGCTAATTCATTAAGGGCGCCTATTTAGCTGTTATTTTGCCAAATTGGCTTGCTTTGCTCTTAAGCCTATAAAATTTGGCCATGGATCTAATTTTGTTATTCAAGGCAGTTATTCTGGGGGTAGTCGAGGGCTTGACGGAGTTTTTGCCGATCTCTAGTACAGGACACCTTATCTTGGTGGGGGATTTACTCGATTTCAATGACGAGCGGGGCAAGGCCTTTGAGGTCATTATTCAGTTCGGTGCAATTTTGGCAGTTTGCTGGGAGTTTCGTGAAAAACTTCTAAAGGTTGTCCTATCCATCACCAGTAGTGCTAGCTCCCGCCGCTTTGTGCTCAATTTATTGATCGCATCCATTCCAGCAATGGGGCTTGCATTCATATTTGGCAAACATATCAAGGCGGTTTTATTTTCACCGATACCCGTTGCTACCGCCTTTATAGTGGGAGCCTTGATTATTTTTTGGGCTGAGCACCGTCAGGAAAAAATCACTTTGGCTAAGAGTCATATTCAGTCAGTAGATGATCTTTCTCCAATGGATGCTCTCAAGGTAGGACTGGCCCAATGTGCAGCCTTAATTCCGGGAACTTCACGCTCAGGTGCAACCATTATTGGTGGCATGTTATTTGGCTTACCTCGCGCCGTCGCCACAGAATTTTCTTTCTTCTTGGCTATCCCAGTCATTGGTGGAGCTACTGCTTACGAGTTGCTCAAGCTTTGGGATACCCCGGTTGCATTCTCAGGAGACTTTGCGCTTGCGACAGTTATAGGCTTTGTTGCTGCCTTTATTTCAGCCTTTATTTGTGTTCGCTGGTTAATACATTATGTAGCGCATCATAACTTTATTCCATTTGCTTGGTACCGCATCGCTTTCGGACTATTGGTATTAATTACTGCCTATAGCGGCTTGATTGCCTGGTCGCATTAACTTTTTAAAAACACGGAACTGAAGATGGATGCATCAATAGACACAATTACCAATAATATTCAGCTGGCATTAGCACCGGTTTTCTTATTGACCGCAGTAGCTACCCTGATCAACGCTATTTCCGCACGTCTTGCGAGAACGGTCGATCGCATGCGAGCAATTCAGCAAAAGATTCAGGATGGTTTGGTTACCGACGAGAGTATGCTAAGTCACATGCTAATTGAGGCTAATGAAGCCAAGGTTCGGGGACGCTTATGTACGTTGGCAATATTTTTTGTAGTCTTGAGTGGGGTATTTATTTCTCTAACAGTCCTAGAGCTATTCTTTTTTCAAGCGGGCGCAGTACGCTCCTTTAAAACAGACTATGTGATTTGGACTTTTGTACTGGGCCTGATTTCATTTATGACCTCCTTATCTATCGTGCTGGGCGAGGTTATTTATGCCTACTGGTCTGCAGGCTGGCATCTCCATCGTCGTTAAACTACAGATATTTTTATAAAGAAAAACTATGAAAAAAATTCTCATCACTGGCGGCGCAGGCTTCTTAGGCTCTCACCTCACTGAGAAACTTCTCAAAGAGGGTAATGATGTTCTGGTAGTAGATAACTACTTTACGGGCACTAAAGAGAACTTGGCTCATTTGTTGCCAAATCCCCGTTTAGAGCTCATGCGTCATGACGTGACTTTTCCTCTCTACGTAGAAACTAATCAGATTTATAACCTGGCATGCCCAGCCTCACCAGTGCACTATCAGTATGATCCAGTACAAACTACTAAGACGAGTGTGCATGGTGCTATCAATATGCTTGGTCTGGCAAAAAGAACGAGAGCTCGTATTTTGCAGGCCTCCACTAGCGAGGTGTATGGCGACCCTGAAGTGCATCCTCAGCCTGAGGAGTATTGGGGTAAGGTGAATCCCATCGGTATTCGTTCTTGCTATGACGAAGGCAAGCGCTGCGCAGAAACCCTCTTCTTTGATTACAACCGTCAGCACAACCTAGATATCAAAGTGGTGCGCATCTTTAATACCTATGGCCCACGTATGCATCCCAATGATGGCCGAGTTGTGAGCAACTTTATTGTCCAAGCCTTGCAAGGCAAAGACATCACTATTTATGGTGATGGTCAGCAAACCAGAAGCTTTTGCTATGTAGATGATTTGATCGACGCCATGGTCAAAATGATGAATAGCGAAAAAGGATTTACCGGCCCAGTCAATATTGGCAACCCTGGTGAGTTCACTATGCTGCAGTTAGCCGAGACTGTACTTAAGCTAGCAGGTAGTAAATCTAAAATCATCTACCAGCCCTTGCCATCGGATGATCCAAAACAACGCCAACCCAATATTGACTTGGCTAAAGCAAAGCTAGGCTGGGAGCCAAAAGTGAATCTAGAGGATGGTCTCAAAGAGACTATTGCTTACTTTAGAAAGGTTGTAGCTTAAGTTGGTGGAGCAAGAGTTACCAAAATCAGAAAAGCGATCAGAAATGCGCTTTGAGCGTATTCGCTCTTTTGTATTAAGGGCTGGCAGAACCACTGCAGGACAGCAGCGTGCTATTGATGAATTAGGCCCTAAGTACTTATTGCCATTTCAGAATAAACCACTTGATTTAATTGATGCATTTGAGGGGTCTACCAATCCGAAGATTTTAGAAATTGGATTTGGAATGGGCGAGACTACCGCCAAGATTGCCGCCACTCGAAATCAGGATGATTTTTTGGCGATTGAAGTCCATACACCTGGCGTAGGCGCACTTCTGAAGTTAATTGGCGAAAACCACCTTAGCAATTTGCGCCTTATTCGTCACGATGCCGTTGAGGTGCTTGAGCAAATGATTGCCCCCAATTCTTTGGATGGCATTCATATTTACTTTGCTGACCCTTGGCATAAGAAACGCCATCACAAACGTCGTCTCATTCAGTCTGATTTTGTGCGCTTGTTAGTATCCAAATTAAAGCTAGGCGCCTATCTGCATCTAGCAACCGATTGGCATAACTACGCGGAGCAAATGTTCTTGGTTTTAAATGCGGAACCTGCTTTACAAAATACCTCTACCAATTTGGTAAAGGTAGCAACATTTTCTATAGAAGATGTTGCTAAGCCAGGTGCAACATCTAATGAATTTCAGCCTACTCTAGAACAGCTCAATTCTGAGCATCTAGCTTATGTTGAAAGACCGTCTTATCGACCAATCACCAAGTTTGAAACCCGCGGCATTAAATTAGGCCACGGGGTATGGGATTTGGTTTATAGGAAAAAATAAAACGAGCGCGTAAATTACGCTGTAGGTTCTAGCCTGCTTGAGTCTCAGCGCTGCGTAATGTTTGGGCTAGTAGATCAAGTACGCCGTTTACATATTTATGGCCATCAGTGCCACCAAAGGTCTTAGCAAGTTCAACCGCTTCATTGATGGCTACCTTGTACGGTACAGAGAGGTCTGCTGCCAGCTCATAAGTACCGATCAATAGTGCAGCATGCTCTACGGGAGAGAGTTCATTGATTGGACGATCTAGCGCTGGGGTAATGAGGGCCTCTAATTCATCTGCGCGCTCCAACACTCCTTCAAAGATTCCCTGAAATAGATCCAATTGACAGCGACGAAATGCTGGATCTTCAGCAAGTTGTTTTGCAATAGCTGCGCTATTTGGCAGGCTGCCAGCGCGCCGCACTACCAGGCTTTGATAAACGCCTTGTAGTGCATACTCACGAGCACGACGACGTGGAGTCAAGGAGCGCTTCGGGGCGACCGACTTGGTTTCTTTTGATGCCGCAGTGCCGGAAGAGTTAATGCTAGATTTAGGCATAAGAATGATTACTCTTCGCTCGGGTTAATTTCGATATCAATATCGGGGGTCAGTGCTAGAGCAAGGTTGGCCATCTCTACTACAGCTCTGGCGCAATCTGCGCCCTTAACCTCTACTCGAACTTGAGCTTGCTCATCGGTATCACAAGTCAGTACACCATTTGCGATGGGTAGACCGGAATCAATGGAGATGCGAGTAATACCCGCAGCAGATTCATTCGAGACGAGTTCAAAATGATAGGTTTCACCGCGGATTACTGCCCCTAGCGCTACTAAACCATCAAACTCACCAGTCTCAACTAGTTTTTGCAGTGCAAATGGAATTTCAAGTGCGCCTGGAACAGTTACAAGTTTGATATCAGACTGAGCAACACCTAGAGAAATTAATTCCTGAATGCAGGCATTGGTGAGGGCTACGCAATGATCTTCATTAAAGCGTGCTTGCACAATACCAATCCTAAGATCTTGACCATTGAGGTCTGCCTCTAGTACACCTACAAAGTCATTGTTAGAGCTGGTCATGATGAATATTTTCTAGATGAGTTACTAAAGATTTTACGACGTTGCTGGTTTGTAAGATTGATAGCCCGTCACTTCTAATTTGTAACCAGATAAGTTTGGTACTGGACTTGGATTGGCAAGCAAACGCATTTTGCCAACACCAATATCTTTTAATATCTGTGCGCCGATACCATAGCTTCTGAAATCCGTTTTACGTGCCAATGGCTTTTTTACTTCGTCTTTAGCTTGATTGAGCTTCTGAAATTGCGCTAGCCAATCTTCATCTTTGGGGGCTGCTATTCCTGAAGCATTCAGCAGTACTGCAACACCTGCTGGAGCGGCAGCAATTTGCTGTAATGCTTGCGCAAGCGGCCAAGAATGGTTGCTGGCCTTAGAGTCCAAGAAATCCAGCACGGTTACTGGCTCATGAACTCGAACTAAGGTCTCTTGAGTCTCAGATGGTTTGCCATGAACTAATGCAATGTGTACACATGAACTTGGGGTATCCCGATAAATGATGCCTGCGAAATTGCCCCAAGGAGTCATAAATTCACGCTGACCCTCTCGCACCACAATACTTTCATTTTGGCTGCGGTATTTAATTAAATCAGCAATGCTGCCAATCTTC
>CAJEZV010000044.1:10247-11961 GCA_903995005.1 uncultured beta proteobacterium | reverse complement strand
TTTTTTCAAGCAGAAGACGGCATACGAGATAGACTTGGGTGACTGGAGTTCAGACGTGTGCTCTTCCGATCTCCTGGTAATTTGGGTGCATTAACCATTACTGCTAATGGCGCTTATCAATATAGCGTTGATAACGCAGCAGTGCAGTACCTCACGCAAGGTCAAACCAAAGCAGAGACCTTCACGGTTTACTCGCTCGATGGCACGCCTAAAGTTTTAACCTTCACGATTAATGGTACGAACGATGCGCCTACTTTAGTTGCTAGCGCTGCGTCAGCAACCTTGATTGAGGCGGGTGGTGTTGGTAATGCAACTTCGGGCACTTCGAGTGCAGCCATTGCCTTAACCAGAGGTGATGTTGACGGAACAGCCACGTTTGATACCAACTGGTTGGTACGCAGTGAAACGAGTGCAACGAATCCTGGTGGTGGCTGGACTACGACCAATGGCGGCGTTTCGTATACCAAGGTTGGCACTTTTGGTACTGCGACCTTAACTATAAGCAGCGGATCTGTCACTTACGCTTTAAATAACAACGCTAACGCAACGCAAGCCCTAGCAGCCAGTCAGAATGCAAGTGATTCGTTTGCGATTCGCGTAACCGATGGCTCAGCAACGACGGTTACCAATGCTGTATTTAGGGTTGTTGGTAGCAATGATGCGCCACGAGTAGCCGCTGCTCTAACATCTACTGCTGCTGAAGGTGTAGCGCCGTATACCTTAGATTTACTCAATGGTGCGATTGATGTCGATGCTGGCGCTACTTTAACTGTAGGCTCTCTGACTTATACCGTAGCTGGTGTGGCTACTGGTAACAATGGTGGTGATTTGCCTGATGGAGTCACACTGACCAATGGCTTCTTAAGAGTTGACCCAAGTCATGCGAACTTTAATAGTTTGGCAGTTGGTCAAACCAAAACCATTGTGGCTAGCTATGTCATTACCGATAACAATGGCGCCAGCGTTAATCAAACGCAAACCATTGCGATTACTGGCACGAACGATGCACCAACAGTAGCAACTGTGGGCTTGACTTCTGCTGCCGCATCAGAAGGATCAGCAGCGTACACACTGAATCTTCTGGCTGGCGCTAGTGATGTAGATACTGGCACAGTCTTATCCGTCAGCAACCCGACATACACGGTTGAGCAAAGGCACTCTTATCAACTAAGCTTAAGGTCTCGCCAGCACCTAGCACCACGCTTGGAGCGCCAGCAATAGTCACACCATTGGTGCTAATAGCCAGTGCTTGAGCCTTGGTGAGTGTTGTCAATCCAGTAGCTAAGCTAATATGATCCACCTTGCCACTTTGCGCAAGAGCAACTACATCAGTAGCCGCCGCGCCCGTTACGGTTACATCGGCAGTGGCTAAGTTCGCAATTTTTCCAAGGACAGCTTGTGAGCCATTCCAAGTATTAGCAGTCAGGGTAATGCTCGCACTTGTGGCATCACTCAGACTAATCGGCGCAGCATTACTGAGTGCAAATTTAGCGGTTTGTAATGCGCCTAAATTGCCCATCACATTAGCGGCCGTATCACTGACAGTGAGTGTCGCTACTTTATCGTCTTTTCCTAAAGTGACAGCGCGTGCAGCACTGACCTCAGTCACATTAATAGCATTGGCAGGGGTAGCGATCACTAATTTTGCCGCTACCGCGCTACTATATTGCGCATCGGTAAGGCTTGTCACCGTGCTATCAAGCGTGATGCGATC
>CAJEZV010000044.1:0-10237 GCA_903995005.1 uncultured beta proteobacterium | reverse complement strand
CAGGCAAGATGGCTACATCATTGGGATCTAATAAGGTATTACTCGCTAGGCTCGCCAGATCGCCCGCTGCCGCATTACTAATCGTGACCTCTAATCCGGTTAAGCCTGCAATTTTGGTAATCAGACCAGAGCTGGTGTACGTATCCCATTGCCCCTTCGTAAAGCTCATCGGAGCGGCAGCAGTAAAGGTGATGCTTGAAATCTTACTTAGGAAAGTAGGATTATTCAGATCAACTAACTTATTAACAAAATTCGCGCTGGTATCAATGATGCTGTAGGCACTGACTTTTGCACTGTTATTCGCAATGGCGTTATCAATACCAATATCCGTTACCGTCATGCCGGTGTTGGTCACCTTGGTCAGCGGTCCAGTATTGTTTGTGCCAGCAAGCGCATTGAACTGACTTGCAGTCAAAATATTCGTTGACAGGGTGACAGCATCAACGACTGGATTATTAGCAATCGTGAGCGCTTGACTTGCTGATACACCAGTCACCGTAATGGTGGTATCAACTAGGTTAGTAATCTTGGCTAACTTGCTAGCAGCGCCCGTGAAAATGTCATAAGACATACTCGGGAACACATCGCTGTTATTGCCCGCTAAAGATAAGGTCACCCGATCAACTGAAGCAATACCAGCAACTGCCAGTGCATTATTAATCGATACTCCAGTCACTTCTACTCGGGCATCGAGCAAATTGCTAATTTTTGCCAAAGCCGCAGTATTGGCGCTGGCACTATAAGTACTGTAGGACTGACTAAAAGTAACCGCGCCTGGATTAGCTAAAACAATCGCATCCACATTGGTGTTGGCAGCCAGGCTTAGGGCGGTGCTGGCATCAGGTACACCATTAATCGTGACGGTAGCGCCCGCTAAATTAGTCACTTTGGACCAATTGGCGCTATTGCCATTAAAGGTGCTGACATCTAAGTTAATGCTTTGACCTGCTGCCAAACTGACCGCGCTCACATGCGCATCTTGGGAGGCTGCTAGCGCTTGAGCTCCAGTAACGCCAGTCACAGAAAGATTAGCATCACTCCAGTTACTAATCTTATTCAGACTAGTCGCGTTGGTGAGGTAATCGCCGAAACTCATAGTCCAGCTTTGCTTGCCTGCAAGGCCAATTTGATCTACTACGGGATCATTTGCCGCAGCAATCACATTAGCGCCAGTCACTCCCTTGACGGTAACGGATGCTGCGCTTAAATCTTGCGCATTAATTTTGGCTTTGAGCCCGGCAATGTTGGCGTATTGATCGGCGCTTAGCTCAATTGCTTGTGTGCTTGGTGCCTGTAAACGAATACCGGTGACTAATGGATTGAGCGCTAAGTTATAAGCATCTGCGCCCAATACCCCAATCAAATTACCCGCGATCGTGACATTAAAGCCAGCGCCATATAACTGTGTGAGCTCTGTAGTACTTAATGCGCTAGTACCAAAATCCACATTGGGGCTGCCCAAAACTTTCAGGCCAGCTGCCTTAATGGCTTGCGCGTCTGCCAGGCTTAAGGTGGAGCCGCTAGTAAATTGAATTTGATCGACAAAAGCACTGCTCTTTAAGGTATCTAAATCACCTAGAGTATTAATACTAGTGCCACTGACCGTGACAATAATAGAAGCTGCCGCTTTAATCGCTTGCGCATCAGGACCCGTGATTTTGCTTAAGGCAGATTGCAGGCTGGCAATATTGTTGCTGGCAACGGTAATCGTTTGATTCGATAGCAGGCTGACACTGTCAACATTCGGATTATTGGCAACAGCGAGGAAATCAGCGCCGGCTACGCCAGTTACATTAATTGTGGTTGCCGATAAACCAACGATCTTGGAGAAACTGCCTTGATACGTTGTAAATTGCTCGCTTGTTAAGCTCAAAGCACCCGTCGTGCCTGCACTACCAGAAACCAAGCTCACCGTATCAACGGTATTTTGCGCTGCTAAGGCTAGCGCATTGGCAAGTGGCACAGCAGTAACATTGACTGTCATCGCAGCCAAATTACTCATCTTGGCAATCGCCCCACTAGCGCTCTCAAAGTTGGTGTAAGTCACATCCCAAGTTTGACCAGCGCTAAGCACCACGCGATCGACCAAGGTATTGGTTGCCAGTGACCCATTAGTCGTCGCAATCGCATTGGCAATTGACACTCCCGTAACTTCTAAAGTGTTGGCATCTAAATTACCAATCTTCGTAAAGCGATCGGTAGCGCCTAGAGTATTGCCACTAGTTGCACTCGTGTAGTTTGCATAACTAATAGAAACGGTTTCGCCGGTGGCTAAAGTCAGGCTCGTGATCGCCGCATTACCAGCGGTATCCCAGGCATTATTACCAGCAACGCCAATGACTTTTTGGACTAAACCTGTGCCATTTAATTTTCCAAGGATGGAGGCATTTTGTGAGAAGGTAACGTACGGTAACTCGAGCGTCTGATTATCAATCAGCGTTACGCTATCGACTTTGCTATCGGCTGCAATCACCAGCGCATTACTGGCGCTAGCACCCGTAATCGCTAAGGTAATGCCACCTGCTTCAATATTGCTAATTTTCGATAGCAGCGCACTACTACTTTGGTACTGGGCAACCGTTAAACTCATGCTCGCGCCAGTTGCTAAGCTTAAAGAGTCAACATTGGCATTATTGGCCACTACCAGCGCATTGGCTCCTGGCACTTGGGTGACAGTCACATTCGCTGAGAGTAAATTACTAATCTTAGCCAGCGCCGCGGTATTGGTAAATTGCGAGGCGTAATCTAGAGAAACCGATTGATTGCTTGCCAGTGCAACGGTATCCACACTCGGATTATTTACTAAGTTAAATGCACTAGCGCCAGATACACCAGTCAAGTTGACGGTTGCGCCAACGAGATTGGTCACCTTCGTAAAATTGGCCGCGTTGGCATTCCATGCAGTCTCAGAAAGATTGAGAGTTTGTGAGCTTGCTAGAGTAATGGTCTCAACACGTGAAGCGCTAGCTATTGTCACTACATTGGCACTAGTGACATCTTTGACCGCCAAATCCACATCAATGCCACCGCTTGCATTCTTAATCTTGGCTAAGAGTGCACTGTTGTTCAGATACTGCGTTTGAGTAACGGCATTAGGGCCATTGAGCACTTCGCCAGCAGCTAATTGCACCTCGGTAATTGCAGGGTATTTTTGTAATAAACCCAAAGCATCTTTAGCAGCAATGCCAGTGACCACGCCACCAATCTCTACTGCAAAACCAAGGTTCGCATAGGCTGCAACATCGGCAAAAGAACTTACTACATCAGCAATCGTGGGATTACCTACTAACTTAAAGCCAGCGTAATTGGCTGTGCCGGTGACCAAGGCTTTTGCTTGAACCGCAGTTAAGCTGCCGCTGATATTAAATGCATCAATGCCTTTGGCTAAATAGTCTTGGGCCGTGGTGCTCAGTGCAGTAGCATCTCCTGCTCCAGTAAAGAGCGCGCTTGCATTAGCAATCGTTAAAGTGACCGTATCGCTTGCAGTTAATGCCACATTGGCATTACTTAAATTTGTAAACTGCGTTTGATCAAGGCTTAATGTGCCGTTGGCCGCTTTGACTGAGTCAATATTGGCCGCTGCTAGCGCGCCTGCTTTAGCGCTAATCCAAGCCAGATCGCCTTGACCTGCTGTCAGAACGATCGTGTCGCTTGGCGCAAAACTTAAACCTGTTTTTGCGCTACTGACCACTAAATCATTAGCTACTCCGGAAATACTTTGTACCTGCTCTTTAGTCAAACTTAAAGTGCCGGTAGCCGATTTCACATAATCAATACCCTGGGTCTTGAGCGCGGCAACATTACCAGCCACTGTACCTAAATTGGCATTGAGAGCATCCAGTTGTAAGGTGACATCATCGCTGCCAATAAAGCCCACGTTCGCAGAAGCTAATTTGGCAGCTTCTGCATAAGTGACGACTACTGTGCCAGAGGTTACTAAAGTAGTACCCGCAGCAAATACATAAGAAGCGTTGTTTGTGCTAAGCGCCTGAATATCACTTAGTAGTGGATTGCCGGTAACCGTAACGTTACCAAGCGCCACTTTTCCGTTGATCGTTAAGGCATCAGCCAAACTAATGCTGGTATCGGCAAGCTTGACGCTACTGTCAAAACCTTTGACTAATGCAGTGACATTATCTTGCTGGGTGCCGACTAAAATCTTCGCATCAGTAGTGGAGATCGCGCCCGTAATCGTGACAGTAGATAAGCCGCTATCTTTAATAAAGGGTTTTAAGCGCGCAGCATCAGCGCCCGATAAATAGGTATCTGAAATCGTTACTTTGGTCAGATCTAACTTACCAATCAAACCTCGGACCGCACTTGCACTAATACTAACGTCAGTCGCATTTGCGCTTAGTGCCGCTGTAGTGCCAGAAAGCTTTGTGGCTGCTGCAAACGTTGCGTTCACTTTCGCTAAGTTTTGCAGATCCGATAAGGAAATTGCCTCATTGGATAATTGGGTTGGCGTAGCAAAACTAAGGCCAGCCGATTGCATCTTGAGTGCTTGCGCCGCACTAATCGCACCTGCACCGCTGACCTGGGTAATACCCAAACTAATATACGGTTTAACCGATGCACTACTTAAGTTGGCAAGCTCTGCACCACTTAGAGATACGGTCACGCCACTAAAGGTGAGCTTGCCACCAGTGAGCAATTTCAGTTGATCGAGCTGGGCAACAGTGACTGCTGTTTGTCCATCTCCACCAAGAATTGTGACCTTGGCGGTGCCATTGGGCGGCGCAATCGCTGTTAAGGCAGTGCGCGCACCAATCGTGGCAGAACCATCTGCTTGCAGACTAATGCTCGATAAATTAATCGTGGCTGATTCTTTGTACTGCGAAGCGTTACTCGAAAATCCGAGCGCACTATAACCAGTATGACCATCATCAGCCAAGCTAGAAACATCAATGACTGCACCAGTCACCGTACCTGTCACTGGATTGAGAATATTAAAAATACTTTGCGCTTGAGGATCGCTAATCGTGGCGCCATTCAAACTAAAGGTTTTGTAGCCTTGCGCAGCAATGGATCCTAGAGCGGCTAAATCGGCAGCCGAGATGGTGGTCACGCCAGTAGCAGCATCGAGCACACCAGTGATACTGACTACCGCATTGGCTGGCGCTGCTAAGCGGGCATCGGCCAATGATTTGGCATCAGCTACCGAGAGGTTTTGTACAGAAGCGGCCAGACTGACTGCATCAATCCGGAAATTGGCAATCGCACTGGCGTTGCTTGCCACATAAATTAAATCGGATGCATTGGTAATGCTGACAGTAACGGTATCGGCATCCACAATTGCCAAACCACTATTACCAGCAGACATTAAGCGAGAGAGCTGTGAAGTGCTTAGTGAGAAACCACCAACACCATCGGCTGCGCTAATTTGGTCAATACCGGCATTTTTCAAGCTGACGCTGTAATCTGCTAAGTAATTCAAGTCTGCTGCGGTGGTAGCTGCAGTGCCACTTAAACGAATGGTCGCTAGAACATTATCAGTAGGCTCTAATTTGAGTAGCGGAGTTGCAGTACCTACACCGGTGACTGCTTGTACTTGTGGCACGGTGAGTGTGAGCTCACCGGCATTGGCCATAATCACATCAACGCCAGCTGCTTTTAATAAAGTCGCGTTGGCTTTAATCGAGGCAATACCTGCATCACTGCTACTAGCTTGTCCACTCGTATTTAAATTGTTGATCGTGCCATCAGACACTTTTGCCCTGACCGTGTCGCCATCATTAAAACGCAGCCCAGCAGTAGCAACGTTTTGGGCGTTTGCGTAATCTAGGGTAACGACAGCCCCGCCATTAGAAGCGATTAAATCGACACCACCAGCTTTCAGACGCGCCAGGCTGCTCGCATCTGCAGTGAGCGCATTAGCATTGGCGTTATTACTATTGAGGACTAAAGTGACTGCATCACCGGCAACAAAACTTAAACCGGCTGAGGAAATAATTTGATCAGCCTGCGCTTGCGTGACATTGAGCTGCGCGCCAGATGCTTTAATCGCATCGATATTGCGCGCTAAACTACCCGCAGCAGCAGCGCTAGCCACGGTAGCGATATCGGCATTGCCGGCAGACAACTGTAAAGTAACCGTATCACTGGCGGTAAAACCAATACCGTTTGCACTGGCATTTTTGAGTGCTAATTGCTGGGCGTAGGAAACGTTAACCGAGCCGCCAGAAGTCTTCAAGGTCGTAATGCCAGCAGCACCTAAACGCGCAGCAATTTGCGTGTTGGTGACCGAAGCTAGATCACTATTACTTGCTGCTAAAGTTAAAGTGGTATTACCACTAAAAGTCACTTTATCAAATGCAGGATTATCCACAGGATCAGCATTAGCAGCATCTAAGACGGCTTTAACTTTGCTATAACTGAGCGCATCCGTTGCTGACACGCTCACCGTAATTTTGGTATTTAAAGTAGGGTCAGCTAATACGGAAGCGCCTTTACTGGCAATGGCGCTCAAATCACTAAAGGAAATGGCATTGCCTGTCACAATCAAGGCGATGTTGGTTGGGATCGCAATGCCAAGGCTAGCGTACTTAGCAGAATCAGACGCGGTTAAACCGTCGGCACTGATCACGCCGCCTGAGATCGTCAGACCTCCAATATTGGCAATGCTATCGGCCAGAGCGGTAGTAATCGCGATTGGTTGCGCGGCTGTTGCGCCGCTCATTGCAATTTGGGTAAAGCCACTGGCTTTGAGGGCAATGACTGCAGGGTCGCCAGCTGTGTTATCTAAAATACTGCTTAGCTGCGCTTGGGTCACTGCCAAGGTCGAACCAGCAGCAAACTGCGCGCCCTTGGCGATCAGGTTTTGCGCATCGGTTAGGCCGACGGTGCGATCCGAAACCGTGGTGGCACTACTAAAGACTAAATCGGTACCCACCAAGGTTTTGGCTTGGACAACTGAGATCGTACCAATCGTTTGAACTGAGGTCAGGCCTGCACTAGAAAGTGCGCTCGCCACCGTTGGCGAAATGCTTTGTAAATCAAAGCCAGAAAGCTTTAAAGTGCCGCCAACAAAACTAGCACCTCCACTGGTCAATCCACCACTACTCGCTGCAGCAGCAATCACTTTATTCGCTTGTGCTAAGGAGAGCGTGCCATCAGTTGAGTTGACAATGATTTGAATCTTATCGACTGCACCGGCTGTAAATTTACCGCCACGACTAGCGATGCTATCGGCATCAGACAGGTTCATCGCATTAGCAGAAATCGTAAAGCCTGCTGGCAGTGCTAAACCTTTGGCGCTATATAAAGCCGCTTCTGCAGCAGTTGCCGATGCGCCTGTTAAATCAATTGGAGTACCTGCGACAAACTTAAAGTTACTACTCTCTGAGAAGATGTGGTCAATTTGCGCTTTATTAAGTACTACGCCACCAGCTACACTTAATGTGCTAAAGCCCATGCTGGCAAAGGCATCCAGATCACCTACCGCTACTGCTTTAGCTGCCTCGGCAGCGCCGGCGGCATCAAGTACCAAGGTCATACCGCTATTGACTGTCTGGATACCTTCATTGAGTAGTGCTTTGGCCTGACTGTAGGTCATCGACGGTGGCGAGATCGAGATCACCGCACTGGTAATGCCTTTATCACTAAAGTAATTACCTGGCACACCATCTTTAGCAACCGCTAAGGCTAAGCTTGCAGCATCCGTAATTTGCAGTGCAGTACCTGGTGCAAAGGTCAAACCATTAATCGTGCTGAGCGACTCTAACTGCGTTTGCGAAACCACCCCAGAGATGGTTTTGATATTCGTAATACCGAGCGTTTGAACAGTTGCTAAGGTCGAAGCGGCGTTGAGTTCAGCTGCAGTCAGTGATAGCGTGTTGCCACCCGCTATGCCAGGAACAAAACTCACGCCAGCGACTTTGAGCGCAGCAGCGCTCGCAAAGTTCACTGTGGCATTGGTAATGCCCACGGAATCTGTGGAAAACTTTAAGCCCGCATTGACCAGTTTAAAGAGATTGGTAATGGCCGCATTACCATTGACAAAAGCGCTATCACTTTCACTTAACTGGTAGCTACCTACTTTAGTGGTGGTGCCATAGACATTGCCAAACTTCACACCACCATCGACTAACTTTAAAAAGTCTGCGGCCGATAAAGTGCTACCACTAAAGGCGGCATTAACCGTGACTGCGCTGGCAAACTTATTACCATCATCCAGCACGTAGGATTTGACGTAATCTAAATCAAACAGCACATTGGCTGGTGGTGTTAACCCCTTACCAGCGTAGTAGGCCGCTTCTGTTGCAGTAATGGAGCTGATGTTGCCATCTAGGGTTGCTTTTAAGGTAAAGCTTGAGTCTAAATTGAGTAGAGCATTGGCTTGCGCTACGCTAATTGGCGTTGTGCCAGACAGGGTATAACTCGTAATCCCCTCGGCTGCTAACTTGCTGGCCCACGTGCTGGCATTGGCTAATTGGGCTGCACTAATAGTCACACTAACATTGCTAAACTTTAAGCCTCCGGCAGCAGCGGCATCTACTAAACTTTCTGCTTGAGCTTGTGTGAGACTCACACCAGATAAGGTTAAAGTGCCGTTCTTAAATTGCACGCCACTAGCGGCCGCCTGACCGCTTGGATCAAATACGAATTTGAGTCCGTAACTTCCAAAATTGAGTAACTTCGTAAGGACTGTGGTGGAATTACCCACCAAATCACTGGCTGAGACAGTGACTACTGGGTGATCCGGGAAGGTGGCGCCCGCATCAATAAATTTACTTGCGAGCGATGCGCTCATCTCTTGACCTGCAGTGGCAATAGCCGTGCCAGGTGGCAGTTTTAAACCACCACTGACCACCAATTTTTGCGCATCATCAAAGGTAATAGCAACATTATCGGGATTTAATAAATATGTTGTGCCCGATGCAAAACTCATACCACTATTAATCAAAGTTAACGCTTGAGGAATGCTGACATGCAAACTACCAGAAACGGGTGTGAGCACATCTACGCCAGCAGCAGCCAATTGGGTTGCCGAGCTTACTAAATTGGTCACATCCGCATCAGTGACTCTTAAGGTAACGGTATAACTTTGATTAAAGGTACCGGCGCTCAGCTTAGTTAAATCATAAGTGGCAATGCTATTGCCGCTTAAAGCCAAAGTCACACTGGAAGAAGTTCCCAGCAAGGTGACTGAGTTCACATTTAAAGCTAGCATTTTTGCTAGGCTAATTTGTGAGAAATTACCCGAAATATCTTTTAACTGCGCATTGGTGCCAGTGTAATTAAGCGCTTGTGATACTTGTAATACCGGAGTGCTGCTGGCATCAACCGCGCTCGTGCTCGCCGAAGACATCGCTGCAACCTCTTGGAAGGATGCTGCGGCACTGGTAATTAAATTCGGTAAATTAACGGTGTAAGTTTCTACCGCCGCATAATTGGAACTGCTGGCGCTATTGAGCGTCGTGAGTAATTTATCTTGCGAAATCGCTGCGGCTGCTTTTGCACTCGAGAGCAAAGTTTGCGACTCTGAACTCGTGGGATCCCGCAGCGCCATCGCCATGCCGTTGTATTTGGCAGTGATTTGATCGTTCGTGCTGTTAATCGCGCTTGACACTACACCAGCAAAATTATTGGCTTGCCCCAGTAAGACCGGATCACTAATATCACCGACGACTAAGGTATTGACTGCAGCGTTTGTAATCTCGCGCAATGACAGCACGCTACCACCTTGGGCTGCGTTTTGTTCAAAGACTGCGGAGATCGCTTTCATCGCTGTCGTAAGCGCAGACTCGCCTGCGCTAGTACCACCTGCAGCTAGGGAGCCCAAAGCTTGTTGCAAGGTATAGAGGCCTTGTTGCACCTTAAATACCGCCTCACCTAGCGCAGGGTTACCCGATGTCATGGCAGCGACCGGATCAAAAGTGGCTAGTGAGGGAACTCCTGAAATCCCCAGGGTTGCTTTAAATTGCTCTTCACTTAAACCCGATAAATTCAAAAGCATCGTGAGCGGAGTTGATGCTTGGATAGTGGCAGTCTCGCCAGTAGCGAGCGTTTGCATGCTCGCACTAGAAATCATTTGACCAACTTGTTGTCCTGTATTGGCATCGTAACCACCGCCCTCAACTACAGTGCGGACATAATTGGAGTTGAGTGCTTGTGCATTGGAGATCACCGTGGCAATCGCATCATCGGTCAGCGTGAAGGTATAAGCACCTACGGCATCAGTCAGCGTGCTAGCCTGAGTGACCCAGGACCATGCCCCTTGTGCATCTTGCACATA
>CAJEZV010000043.1 GCA_903995005.1 uncultured beta proteobacterium | reverse complement strand
CAAAAGTATTTATGCAAAAGATTGCAGAGACCGAAAAAGCATTAGCGGCTAGTGGTTTAGTAGATGCCAAGGCAGTACTTAAACAGCTAGCTGCTGGGCGTGCTGCATTTGAAGAGGCTGTGGCATACATCGTGGCAAACGCTAAGAGTGATACCAAAGCAGTGTATGCCGGTAGCTTTGCGTATTTGCGCCTATGTGGCTTGGTGTTGGGTGCTTGGCAAATGGCACGGAGTCTCTTAGCTGCGGAGCGTTTGCGTGATGACGATCCTACTTTTTATAGCGCCAAGATTGCTACAGCACGTTTCTTTGCCGAGAATTTATTGCCACAAGCTGGCGCTTTAGCAATTTCCATCATTGAAAGCGGCCACTCTACCAATGCCTTAGAGGTAGAGCAGTTCTAAAACTATCTGCAATTATTGAGATAGTTTTTTTGCTTCATGGATTTGCGAAATAAAGAATTGCTCAAAAGAGACTGCTAAAAAAGTCATCATGACACCAGCACCAAATACGAGTGAGAAGATCACCGTTAAGATGACTGGCCAGCCAGAGCGGGTGCGACGGTGCTCTTCAATGCCGGGATTAAATTGTGCATCCCATTTTTCATCAGGGCGAAGGCCAAAGGTAATGGTAGTTAACCAGCTAGCTTCGATAGCAATAAAGCCAAAGGTCAGCAGGATCCAGCCCGGCGCAGAGTGAAAGTGCTCACTCTTCAAAATAGTCCAGCCAGCAATACCGCCAATGAGTGCAAATAACTGCACCCATGCCCAAAAGGATTTAAGTCCTTGTAGGTAAAAGCAGTTGAGACCACTGCCAGGCAAAAAGAATCCGAGAGCGCAAAAAAGGAGTTTAGAGTTTTTCATGAATCTTTAATCTTGGTAATTGTTTATTTACTAGTGTTTGGTCGTTGCGTGAAACTGAGTACTTGCCTATCAGCACCAATCATGAGCAATTGATCGCCATTGCGCACAATGCTGCGATAGTCATTGAGCTCATACAGAAAGTCATTTTCTAGTTCATTGCGTTGAGGCATGCATGCCATTTTGGTGCTGGTAATTTTTGAGAAGGTAAAGCCGCGAGTGTCTTCATCTAGTTGTGCCGTGAATTTATTGCAACCAGTTGAGCCGCTCACACGCTGACCATTGGCATCAAAATGAATTTGAATCGGATTGCTGGCTTCGCCCTGAGGAATTTGGCGGGTGCGTATCTCACCATTACTGTTGGGGGGTAAATTCCAGCGAGTGAGCTCCCATTTAGTGTTGCGCAGTTCGCTACTTGGTGGACTGGTTTTAGCGCCGCACGGTGGGATGACATTGGCGCAACCACTCAAAAGGACAATGCCAAGAGATGAAAACACCACAAATAGGCTATTGGAGAAGCCCCTAGAGAGGCCTTTAGAAAAGGTCTGGGCTACTGTTTTTGTGGAGATATTCATCTAAGTTATTGTTTTATATATATTTTTTATGCGTTATAGCATTGTATTCTATCGTCTTAGACACTTAAATAGGTGGAAGAAGTAAGGGTTTTCGTCTAGAATATGAGGTTTTCCGCTCTACCGTACGTTTAGTTGGTGAGCAGGAGCCCAGGATTTTTTGTAGAAATTTCATTGGGTTGTAATCAACCTGTTTTCATTTTAGATTTTTTAAGGAATAAGTATGGTCGTCATTCGACTGGCACGCGGCGGTTCTAAGAAGCGCCCTTTTTACAGCATCGTTGCTACTGATAAGCGCAACCGTCGTGACTCGAACTTTATCGAGCGCATTGGTTATTTCAATCCTAAGGCAGCTGAATCTGAGCAAGCTATGCGCATCGCTCAAGATCGTTTGACTTACTGGACTGGTGTTGGTGCGCAAGTATCTCCAACCGTTGTTCGTTTGATCAAAAACAATCCTGCTGTTTAAATAATTTGCTAAAGACTTCATCTTTGCGGTGGAGTTTTTAGTGGCAGGATTTTCAGTAGTTCTATTTCGGGAAAATAAGGTGTCTTTCAAATGAGTACACCATCCCTAAATGATTTGATTGAACTTGGCGCCGTTTCTGAGGCACAAGGATTGCAGGGTCAAGTGAAGGTGAGACCTCACTCATCAGAACCTGTAGCACTTCTATCTTCTAAAGCTGTTTGGCTATCTCTTATCCAGCGCAGGGATGCAGGCGTTTCTGCGTCTGTTGAGCAAGCTTCTTTAACTCAATACAAAGTGAAGAGCGCCAAGATGCATAGCGGTAATGTTGTCATGGCGCTAGAGGGCGTTAGTGATCGCGATCAAGCGCTGGCCTTAAAAGGTGCCAGAATATTAGTGGCACGTGATGCTTTTCCAAAAGTAGATAGTGATTCTTATTATTGGGTTGATCTGATTGGTTGTCAGGCGAATAATGAACAAGGCGAAGCCCTTGGCAAAGTGATTGATGTTACCGAGCACGGCGCACATGGTGTGATTGTCATTGGAGATGCCGCCACAAATGCAATTAAGCAATTGGTACCCTTTGTAAAAGAAGTGGTAAAAAACGTAGACTTAGAAAATAAAACCATCACGCTCGATTGGCAGAGTGATTGGTAAAAACCGACAAATTGAGATATGCGCTTTGATGTTGTAACCCTGTTCCCAGAAATGTTCTCCGCTCTCACGCAGTGGGGTGTGACTGGTCGCGCATGTGATCAATCCTTGGCTAGCGTTCATCTATGGAATCCAAGAGATTTTTGTTCTGATCCTCGCAAGACGGTAGACGATCGTGCCTATGGTGGCGGTCCAGGAATGGTTATGATGGCCAAGCCCTTAGAAGATACCCTTGCCGGCATTAAATCAGCCCACCAGGCAGCCAATATCAAATCAGGCCCAATTTGCCTATTGGCACCCCAGGGGGAGCGATTTACTCAAAAAATTGCGACGGATATCCTCAATTACGGTAATTTAAGCTTTATTTGCGGTCGCTATGAGGCGGTAGATCAACGTTTTGTGGATCGAAACGTGGATTTACAGCTTTCGATTGGGGATTTTGTGCTTTCCGGGGGTGAAATCCCCGCCATGGCGATGATGGATGCGGTTATTAGGTTGATTCCAGGGGCTCTTGGAGATGGCGAATCAGCCACTCAGGATAGCTTTATGAGCGGCCTTTTGGACCATCCGCACTATACCCGCCCTGAAATATATGAAAATTTATCAGTGCCGGACGTGCTTTTAGGCGGACATCACGCTAAAATAGCGGATTGGCGTCGGCAGAAGTCTTTAGAGTTGACGTTCAGGCTCCGGCCAGATTTAATTGAATCGGCCAGAACCAATGGGTTGCTAACCCGAGAAGATGAACAATTTCTTCGCTCTCTATAAATCGAGTTGTGATTAAAAGTTTAGTTTTTGGTTTAGTGAAATTGTTTTAACTGCATCCTCTGTTAGGTCCGTTGATTTAAATCTCGGGATTAAACGCTAATAAGATGTTTAAGGATTAAAAATGAATTTGATCGAAAAAATTGAGCAAGAAGAAATTGCGCGCTTAAGCGTTAATAAAGTATTGCCAAGCTTTGCGCCTGGTGACACTGTCATTGTTAGCGTTAACGTTGTTGAAGGTACACGTAAGCGTACCCAGGCCTTTGAAGGCGTTGTGATTGCTAAGCGTAATCGCGGACTCAATTCCAGCTTTATCGTGCGTAAGATTTCTTCTGGTGAAGGCGTTGAGCGTACTTTCCAAACATACTCACCATTGATCGCTAGCGTTGAAGTGAAGCGTCGCGGTGATGTTCGTCGTGCGAAGTTGTACTACTTGCGCGATCGTTCTGGTAAGTCAGCACGTATTAAAGAAAAGCTTCAAGCTCGCACTAAGGCGGTAGCTGCTCCAGCTGCTGAATAATTGCTGCTTTGATGCAAACAGAAAGGCGGCCTAGGTCGCCTTTTTTGTTGCCTTAGAATATGAATATGCCCAAGACCCCCAAGCCTGAAGAAGACGTAATCAACGTTGCTACGCCTCCAGGATTTGACGCGCAAGCTATTCCGATTCATGAGGTTCGTAGTGGCGACAAAAAGGTATCCTCGAAATTTCTAGAGCCAGAGGCTTTGAGGCTACGTCTGCAATCTCCACCAGAGTGGCAGCCGGAGATTACTGATGAAAATCGCCATGTGATTGCAGCAGATATTATTGCCAAGCGCCAGGCAGCAGGCAAGGTTACTAAGGCAGCAGTATTGATACCCTTGGTATTAAAGGAAGAGGGTTTATCAGTCCTCCTAACCCAGCGCACTAATCATCTGCGTGATCATGCTGGGCAAATTAGTTTTCCTGGGGGCCGTATGGATCCTGAGGATCGCAGTCCTAATGACACTGCTTTACGAGAAAGTGAAGAGGAGATTGGTTTGGATCCCAAGCGGGTCGAGATTATTGGGCATTTACCTCAATATTTAACTGTTTCTGGCTATAGCGTCACCCCAGTAGTAGGATTGGTACAAGCTCAGGCAGAATATGTCTTAGATGAATTCGAAGTAGCAGATGTTTTTGAAGTGCCCTTAAGTTTTTTGTTGGACCCAGCAAACCATCAGGTCAGATTGTGGCAAAGTGAGCAGGGTGGGCGTCGTTTTTATTCAATACCGTATGAGAACCGCTTTATTTGGGGTGCTACTGCGGGAATGTTGCGCAACCTTTATCATTTATTAAAAGTATGACTTTCTTTTCTATTCTCTTCGCCCTTATTGCTGAGCAATATCGCCCAGTAACCTCAAGCCATTGGATTGTGCGTACGAGCACCCGTTGGTTAAATTGGGTCGCCGGAGAGTTTGGCGGTAAGACTGAAGGTGGTGCAAGCCCTATTGGCGCTCGTATGGCCTGCTTGGTCGCCTTTATTCTGCCGACCTTTTTGGTCTTCTTGGTGTATGTCGTTTGTATGGTGACTTACCCAATTTTAGGTTTCTTGTGGAACGTAGTTATTGCCTATTTATTTTTTGGCTTCCGTCAGTTCAGTCATTCTTTTACCCTAGTACATGAAGCTATAGAGGCACATGATTTGCCGGCAGCCCGTGCTGCTTTAGCTGAGTGGTATGGTCCAGATTTGGATACTACCAATCTGACAGAGACTCAAGTGATTTCCTTGGCACTGGAGCGCGCCATCATTGGTTCGCATCGCCATGTCTTCGGTGTCTTGTTTTGGTTCATGATGCCAATGGGGCCTGCAGGTGTTGTGCTCTATCGTTTAGCTGATATTGCTGCACAACGCTGGTCCGAGCGTGGTGACTTTAACTTGAGCGAAGCAGCGCGCCACTTCTTTTATGTTCTCGATTGGATTCCATCTCGCATTACTGCAATGGGCTTTGCGATCGTTGGCAACTTCGAAGGTGCTGTTTATGCCTGGCGTTACCTCACTCAAAAATGGGCTGATTCTTTATCGGCCGTGATCTTGGCTGCTGGCGGCGGTGCTCTAGGTGTGCGCTTGGGTGAGCCTTTGAGTGAGCCCGATAGCGATGAGGCCTTGCGTATGGCAGAGGCTGGAGAGCCGCTAATCTATGAGGTAGGTCTTGAGCCAACTGAGCGTACGATGCGCTCTGCCGTTGGTTTGGTCTGGCGCTTAGTTATCGCTTGGATGGCTTTGTTGCTAATGCTGACCATCGCTCTTTGGCTTGGCTAATTCCCTGAATTTGGGTATCGGCAGTTTTTGAGTCAGAACGTAGTTGTCTAAATAACGCCAGTCTTTCTGGCGCTATTTCATTTCTGTCTACCGCATCACGTACAGCACAATCTGGTTCTGATTGATGTGCGCAATTATGAAAGCGGCATTTACCTAATAAGTCTTTAAATTCTCTAAAGGCATGTTGCAATTCGCTTACCGACATATGCGCTAAGCCAAATTCCTGAAAGCCTGGCGAATCGATCAGTGCTCCAAGCTTGCCAGATTCATCTCTACCCCAGGCCTCAGGTAATTCAAAATAACGACAAGCAGTGGTGGTGTGCTTGCCGGTATCTAGACGGACTGAATATTCTTGGGTGAGGGCTGCAGCATTGGGGACCCAAGCATTGAGCAAGCTAGATTTACCCATGCCGGATTGACCTACGAAGACCGATACCTTACCCCGCAGTGCACCTTGGAGCGCATCAATCGAAGCGGCATCAAACTTGGCAGAGACCTCGCTCACCGGGTAGCCCATGCGGGCATAGGGCGCAATGATTTTGCGAGCATGCTCTAAATTATCTTTGAGATCGCATTTGTTTAAGAGAATATGTAAACCAATTTGATTAGCTTCCGCAGCCACTACTGCTCTACCTAAAAGATCTGGTGAGAAGGCGGGCTGTGTCGCTAGTACTACCAAGATTTGATCCACATTAGAGGCAATGATCTTGCTCTTAAATGCGTCTGAGCGATATAGAATATTTTCACGGGGCTCAATTTGAATAATGCGTGCTTGATCTGCTGATGTCATCTCTAGGAGCAGGCGATCACCCACTGCGCCAACGTGCTGTTTAGCAGGAGTGCTAACTTGTATTAATGGCCCTTGAGGGGATTCACTTCCTTGTGCGTCTTGCACCAACCGCTGCGCTAGATAATGCCTTCCATAGGAAGCAGTCAGTAGCGCGTGTAATTGATCCATGCTTACGAATTAAAGCGTTGTAAGTTAGCGATCCGTAGTGGAGCAGGCGGATGTGAACTATAAAACGCAGTGTAAATTGGGTCGGGGGTAAGGGTTGAAGCATTGTCTTGATATAGCTTCACTAAAGCAGAGATTAAATCCTTTGCAGAAGATTTCTCGGCAGCAAACCCATCTGCTTCGTATTCATGTTTACGTGAGGCAAGGCTACCTAGGGGTGTAAAGAAGAAGCTAAACACCGGAGAGATAAGCATAAAGAGCGCTAGTGCGAGGCCGCCGTTATAGCCGTTGAGATTGGGCATAACACCTAGATCGGTATAGAACCACACCTTAGTGCTGATCCAACCTAGCAAAGCAAACATTCCAAAGCTCAAAGCAAAAGAAACCAATAGACGCTTGCGAATATGGTTGCACTTGAAATGACCCAACTCATGTGCGAGTACGGCCTCTACTTCACCGGGATTGAGCTTTTCAATGAGGGTGTCAAAGAACACAATGCGTTTGGCTTTGCCCATTCCGGCAAAGAAGGCATTGCCATGAGCACTACGCTTGCTGCCATCCATCACAAATAATCCTTGGCTTGCAAAGTCACAGCGATTGAGAAGTGCTTCAATTTGAGTTTTTAAAGGACCCGCTTCCAAAGCTTGAAACTTATTAAAGAGGGGTGCAATAAATGTTGGGAAGATCCACTGCATTAATAAACTAAATGCAGTCAACACTCCCCAGGCCCAAAGCCACCATAGATCACCAGCTTGATCCATTAAACTCAGAATGACCCAGAGTAGTGGTACGCCAATTGCGCCACCAACACCGATTCCTTTGATCATGTCGCTAAAGAATAATTTCGTATTCATGCGATTAAAACCAAAGCGCTCCTCTAGATAAAACTGTTTGTACCAAGAAAAGGGTAGATCAAGAATTCCGGAGATGATCACAACGGATACTAGTAAAGCAATCTGCTGAGCAATACCCTCGCCGAAGAATTGCAGGAGAGCCATGTTGAGGATCTGCAGGCCACCCAATAAAGTGAAGCCAATTAAAATGATGGCGCTGACGCCGTTTTCTAAAATACCAAGGCGTAATTTGGCGATAGTGTAGTCAGCCGCTTTTTGGTGTTCGGCTAGACTTACTTTTTCGGAAAATTCTGCAGGAACCCGATCGCGGTGCTGGGCTACATAGCGAATTTGACGTTGAGAAAGCCAGTGGCGTAGGCCAAAACTGGCGATAAAGGCGATTAGAAAAACAATTGTGAATGTCATGAGATCATTATAGATATGAGCGAACAAACGAACACGGCCGAGAATAAGGCGCCCCCTGCCAGCGAACACCTCATTTGGGTGGATATGGAAATGTCGGGTTTAAACCCCGAAACCGAGAGAATTTTAGAGATTGCGATCATTGTGACCGATGCTCATCTCAATACGATTGCTACAGCCCCTGTTTGGGTGGTGCATCAGGATGATACCGTTTTAGATGCTATGGATGCTTGGAATAAGGGTACCCATGGGCGTTCCGGTCTGATCGATAAAGTCAAAGCATCCACATTGGATGAGGCAACAGTTGAGGCGGAGTGCATTGCCTTTTTAAAGAAACACATCAAGGCGGGCATTGCGCCAATGTGCGGTAATACCATTGGGCAAGACCGCCGCTTTATGGCTAAGTACATGCCAAAACTAGAGGCTTACTTTCATTATCGAAGTATTGATGTCTCAACCCTGAAAGAATTATGTAAGCGTTGGCATCCTGAGTTGGTAAAGGGTTTTACTAAAAACCAGGCTCATACTGCTTTGGCCGACATCGAAGAGTCGATTGAAGAGCTCAAGTACTACCGCGAGAAATTTATCGTTCCATTGCCGCAGTAAGCGGTAATACGGACAGGTTTTAGGAAAGTTATTTCTTCAAGGCGCTCTTAGGCCTAAAGACTTTAATGACCTCTTCACGGGTCTCGATATAAGGCCCACCAATGAGGTCAATACAGTAAGGTACTGCGGCAAAGATGCCGGGAACAATAGGCTTCCCATTCTCATCTTTAAGTCCCTCAAGTGTTTCCGCAATCGCTTTTGGTTGACCTGGCAAATTAATCACCAGAGCCGCATGTCCCTCAATTTCCCTTAGAACAGCAACCTGCCTAGACAAAATCGCCGTTGGCACAAACTTCAGGCTAATTTGGCGCATTTGCTCGCCAAAGCCAGGCATTTCACGGGTTCCAGCTTCTAGGGTTGCTTCGGGGGTGACGTCTCTACGAGAGGGGCCTGTACCGCCTGTAGTCAACACTAAATCGCATCCCAGTTCATCTACCAATTCCACGATAGTCTCGGTAATGATTTCAGATTCATCAGCAATTAAGCGCTCATGGAAAACGCAGGAATTGGTGAGGGCATTCATTAGCCAGGTCTGAAGAGCAGGGATGCCTTCATCTTGGTAGACACCCTTGCTGGCTCGATCAGAGATGGAGATTAGGCCAATTTTGACTTCATTTGGGGAACTGCGCTTTTGGTCTTCGGTATGCTTCATGTTTCTATTCTAGCTATTATTAGGGCATGTTCACATATACATCCAGCCAGTTTCAAGAAATCGTCGATTTCTTGCTAAAAGAAGCCAAAAGAAGAGGGGCTTCGGACGCTGTTGCCGAAGTTTCCGAAGGGCAAGGCTTATCTGTAACGGTCCGTAAGGGCGAGGTCGAAACGATTGAGCAAAGCCTAGATAAGCAGGTTGGGGTTACCGTATTTTTAGGTCATCACCGCGGTAACGCTAGTACGAGTGATTTTTCCAAAGCATCTTTGAAGGCAACGGTAGATGCTGCGTATCACATTGCGCAACATACGGCCGAAGATAATTGTGCAGGACCAGCAGAGCGTGACCTCTTGGAAAAAAATCCTCGTGATTTAGATTTATTTCATCCGTGGAATATTGATGCGGCACATGCGATTGAAATCGCTCGCACTGCAGAGGGCGCGGCATTCTCGGTGAGTAAGCAAATTCAGAATAGTGATGGCGCCTCTGTATCTGCCCATCATGCGCATTTCATGATGGGAACTTCACATGGCTTTATGGGCGGCTATCCATTTTCTCGCCACTATATTTCTTGTGCACCCATTGCAAGTGAAGGTGGCAAGCAATCTAATATGCAGCGCGATGATTGGTATTCCAGCTCACGTATTCCAGAGGAGTTGGCTGAGCCTGCCGCCATTGGTAAATATGCGGCGCAAAGAGCACTTTCTCGCTTAAAAGCAAGATCACTAACAACCCGTCGTTGCCCTGTGATCTTTGAAGCGCCTTTGGCAGCCGGGCTATTGGGCAGTTTAGTACAGGCGGTATCAGGCGGTGCACTATATAGACGCTCCAGTTTTCTACTCGATAGTCAGGGTAAGCAGGTTCTACCAAAGCACATCAGCCTCTATGAAAATCCCCACCTAAAGTCAATGACAGGTAGCGCTCCATTTGATGAAGAAGGTGTAAAGACTGCCGCAAGAACAGTAGTGGATAAAGGAATATTAGAAGGCTACTTTTTATCAACTTATTCAGCGCGTAAATTGGGAATGAAGACCACTGGTAACGCTGGCGGCTCACACCACTTAATACTGCAAAGTAAGAAAACGCCCAAAGGTGGATTACCTGCGCTATTAAAAGAAATGGGTACTGGCTTATTGGTGACTGAGTTAATGGGACAGGGCGTGAATTATGTTACTGGCGACTATTCCCGTGGAGCTTTTGGTTACTGGGTTGAGAATGGTGTAATTCAATATCCAGTAGAAGAGGTAACTATTGCAGGAAATCTTCGCGACATGCTTTTGGATATTGCCATGATTGGGAGCGATACCCTGATACGGGGTACGAAAGAAACCGGCTCTATTTTGATTGGCTCAATGACGGTTGGTGGAAAATAAATTCTGAAGGGGTATGAGAATGCAAAGACGTTCATTTTTAAAGAAAGCAACTATTGGTGCAGGTGCTGCCGCTCTTGCTGCACCGGCTATTGGACAAAACCTGCCAACTCTCAATTGGCGTTTAGTCTCTAGCTTTCCGAAGTCTTTAGATACTCTCTATGGCACTCCAGAGGTATTTGCTAATGCGCTTAGAAAAGCCACCGATGGTAAGTTCAATGTCAAAGTATTTGCAGCGGGCGAAGTAGTTCCTGCTTTGCAAGTTTTAGATGCCGTTCAGAATGGTACCGTTGAATGTGGACATACAGCTAGCTACTACTACTTAGGGAAGAACAGCGCATTTATATTTGATACTGCTGCACCTTTTGGCATGACGGCACGCCAGCAGTCAGCATGGATGCTGCATGGCAATGGTATGAAGTTGATGCGCGAGCTTTATGCCAGTTACAACATCGTGAATTTCTTGGGTGGACAAACAGGAACCCAGATGGGTGGTTGGTTTCGTAAAGAAATCAAATCACCAGAAGACCTTAAGGGCTTGAAATTCCGGATTGCTGGTTTTGCAGGTCAAGTGTTAGCAAAATTGGGGGTAGTGCCTCAGCAATTACCTGCGGGTGAAATTTATTCGGCTCTTGAAAAGGGTACGATTGATGCTGCAGAATTTGTTGGGCCATACGATGATGAAAAGCTCGGCCTAGCAAAGGTGGCTAAGAACTATTACTACCCGGCATTTTGGGAAGGCGGTGCCAGCCTTTCTTTCTTGGTGAACAAGAAGCAGTGGGATGCCTTGCCACCTTCTTACCAAGCTGCTTGGGAGTCTGCTTGCTTTGAGGCCCACACTGATATGTGTGCTAGGTACGATGCATTAAACCCGCCAGCGTTACAACGCCTACTTCAGAATGGAGCAGTGTTACGCAAGTTCAATACTTCAATTATGGATGCCTGCTTTAAGGCTACTCAGGAGACCTATGCAGAAGAATCTACTAAGAATCCTCAGTTTAAGAAGATTTTTGAAGACTATCGCGCCTTCAGAAATATGGAGGCTCAGTGGTTTGGGGTGGCAGAGCAAGCCTTTGCGCAATATAGCTTCAATAAGAAACTCTGAGCAATTGACTAAGGCCATCAAAGGGCTGCAAAGCCCTTTTTCTTTTTCTGTCCGATGTCGGTCAACTTGGTAGCATTGCGTGATGCTTGAGAATCTTATTCACCCAGTGATTGAATCCTTCAATGCACATTCACTCACATTTTTTATTTGCGCAATTGTGAGCGTGGTTGTTGTGGGAATATCTAAGAGTGCCTTTGGTGCTGGCTTAGGGGTCCTTTCTTTGCCAATCATGGCTAGCCAATCCAGTATTAATGAGGCGCTGGCGATTTTGCTGCCACTGCTCATTGCAATTGATTTGGTGGGTATTCAGCGCTTTCTCAAGAATGCTAATTGGCGAATTCTGAAACTCATTATTCCGCCTGCATTTGTTGGAATGCTGCTGGGAATGATTTTTTTCACCATCATTACACCTAAAGTCTTAACGCTTTTTGTGGGTATTTTCATCATGCTATTTTTAATTCAGATGTTAGTGACATCCCACTTTGATTTGAAAGAGGCTCAGCCCTATCCTTGGTTGGGCCGCTTGATGGGACTTACTTCTGGATTTACCTCCTTTGTAGCCCACAATGGCGG
>CAJEZV010000042.1 GCA_903995005.1 uncultured beta proteobacterium | reverse complement strand
AGATTGATTTTCGTAGATTACGTTTATGCCTTTGAAGTTGCTGGCGTGATTCTTTTAGTAGCAATTATTGCTGCTGTGGCATTAACACTGCGTAATCGCAAAGATTCCAAATCTCAGAATATTCATGAGCAAGTTAATGTGGTTGCAGCTGACCGGATGCGCGTTGTAAAAATGGGTTCAGATATGGGTGCCAAGCAAGATACTAGAGGGGAGAAGAAATGAATATCACTCTAGCTCACTATTTAGTGCTTGGCGCAATTCTATTTGCTACCAGCGTTATTGGTATCTTCTTAAATCGCAAGAATGTCATCGTTCTTTTGATGGCAATTGAATTGATGCTTCTAGCGGTCAACATGAACTTTGTTGCCTTCTCTCATTATTTGGGTGATATGGCAGGTCAAGTATTCGTATTCTTTATTTTGACTGTGGCAGCTGCTGAGGCAGCTATCGGTTTGGCAATCTTGGTTGTGCTCTTCCGTAAGGTTGACACCATTAATGCTGATGATCTTGACCACCTAAAAGGCTAGTCATGCAATTGACCTTAAATATTCCCGTTCTCTGCGCAATTCCTCTGGCGCCATTGATTGGCTCCATGATTGCCGGCTTCTTTGGAACTAAATTAGGCGGTAATCGCATCGGTCATGGCGCCTGTCAATTTGTCACGATCTTAGGTGTGGCGATTGCATTTGCACTTTCTTGTAATGTTTTAGTGCAAGTGATGGATGGTTTCTATTTCAACGGTACTGTCTACCGTTGGATGCAATTAGGTGAGTTGAATCTGGATATTGGTTTCTTAATTGATCCATTAACGGCAACCATGATGTGTGTTGTGACCTTTGTTTCGCTCATGGTCCATATCTACACCATTGGTTACATGAAAGGTGAAGAGGGCTACAACCGTTTCTTCTCTTATATTTCTTTGTTTACCTTCGCGATGTTGATGTTGGTGATGAGCAATAACCTTTTGCAACTCTTCTTTGGTTGGGAGGCGGTGGGCGTAGTTTCCTACCTTCTGATTGGCTTCTATTTTGAGCGTCAGTCTGCTGTATTTGCCAATATGAAAGCGTTCTTGGTAAACCGTGTTGGTGACTTTGGTTTCATTCTTGGCATCGGTTTATTGCTTGCAAGCACTGGCTCAATGCAATATGACGTGATCTTTGCGCAAAACGCTGCCTTAGTAGCGCAGACCTTACCTGGCACCAACTGGAGCTTACTTACTGTTGCCTGTATTTGCTTGTTCATCGGCGCTATGGGTAAATCGGCACAATTCCCCTTACACGTTTGGCTGCCAGATTCGATGGAAGGCCCAACTCCCATTTCGGCATTGATTCATGCGGCGACGATGGTTACCGCAGGAATCTTCATGGTGTCACGCATGTCACCATTATTTGAATTATCGGATGTGGCCCTGAGTTTCATCTTGATCATTGGCTCGATTACTGCGCTCTTCATGGGCTTCCTAGGTATTGTGCAAAACGATATCAAGCGGGTAGTTGCTTATTCGACTCTTTCCCAATTGGGTTACATGACTGTAGCTCTAGGTGTATCAGCCTATCCAGTGGCAATCTTTCACTTGATGACGCACGCATTCTTTAAGGCGCTTTTGTTCCTGGCAGCCGGTAGCGTGATCTTGGGTATGCATCACGAACAAGATATGCGCAAGATGGGCGGCCTCTGGAAATACATGCCTATTACTTGCCTGATGATGCTGCTCGGAAACTTAGCCTTGATTGGCACACCATTCTTCTCCGGCTTCTATTCCAAAGATTCCATTATTGAAGCAGTTGCTGCGAGTCATATTCCCGGCTCAGGCTTCGCTTATTTTGCTGTCATGGCAAGCGTCTTTGTAACTGCCTTGTATTCATTCCGTTTGTACTTCTGGGTATTCCACGGAAAAGCACGCTGGGGTCACGCTGATTCACATGCACATGATCACCATGAGCATGCAGAGCAGGGCGACGACCATGCGCATCATGGTTTGGCTCCCGGTGAAAAGCCGCATGAGTCTCCAGCGGTAGTCACTGTGCCATTGATTCTCTTGGCAATCCCTTCTGTGATTATTGGTTTCTACACCATCACGCCGTTATTGTTCGGCACGTTCTTTGGCGACTCTATCTTTATTGATGTGGTGCGTCATCCAATCATGAAAGAGCTCGAAGATGAGTTTCATGGTCCTATTGCAATGGCAATCCATGCATTTAGCACGCCAGTATTGCTCTTGGTTGTGCTCGGCGTGTTAACGGCTGCAATTGGTTATCTATGGGCTCCGAAGCTGCCTGCTAAATTTGCAGAAACATTTGCACCAATCAAAAAATTATTTGATAACAAATACTATCTTGATGATTTGAATCAAGCGGTCTTTGCCAAAGGTCTGATTTGGATCGGCGGGATCTTATGGCATCGCGGTGACCAGAAGGTCATTGACGGTTTCTTTGTTAACGGTAGCGCTTACACAGTAGGTCGCTTTGCCGGTGTAATCCGCCATTTGCAATCCGGTTACCTCTACCACTATGCCTTTGCAATGATTGCAGGCTTAGCGGCATTGCTAGCTTGGGTTTTGTATGCTTACCTGCCTTTTGTTCGCTAGGCCTTTGTTACTTAAGTAGCCACTATGATTCTTTCTTACGCCATCTGGACCCCGATTGTTTTTGGACTCATTATTTTGTTCTATGGGTCTGAGAAGCCATCTGCTGGTGTTCGCTGGTTAGCGCTCATTGGATCAATCATCGGCTTTATTGCAACGCTGCCATTGATTATTCAGTTTGATATTGCTAATCCAGGGATGCAGTTTGTAGAAAAGATCAGCTGGATACCGCGTTACGACATCAACTATTTCCTTGGTATTGATGGTATTTCTGTTTGGTTCATTGTGCTGACAGCATTCATCAATATTTTCGTGGTGATTGCTGCCTGGGAAGTGATTGATACCAAGGTATCGCAATACATGGCCTCATTCATGATCCTTTCTGGATTGATGATCGGCGTATTTTGTGCCCTTGATGCCTTGCTGTTTTATGTCTTCTTTGAGGCAACCTTAATCCCGATGTACATCATTATTGGTGTCTGGGGTGGTCACAATCGTATCTACGCTGCATTTAAATTCTTCTTGTATACCTTGCTTGGTTCCTTGTTGACCTTGGTTGCCATGCTGTATTTGTATAACGTTACCAATAGCTTTGATATCTTGGTTTGGCAAAATGCCCGCCTCGATATCGTTGAACAAATCTTGTTGTTCTTTGCATTCTTCATGGCTTTTGCAGTCAAGGTTCCGATGTGGCCATTGCATACATGGTTACCAGACGTGCACGTCGAAGCACCTACAGGAGGCTCTGTAGTCTTGGCGGCGATCATGTTGAAGCTTGGCGCCTATGGTTTCTTGCGTTTCTCCCTGCCAATCGCTCCAGATGCTAGCCAATACCTCGGCCCGTTCATTATCTTCCTATCATTGGTTGCCGTTATTTATGTTGGTGCAGTAGCCTTGGTGCAAAAGGATATGAAAAAGCTCGTAGCCTATTCATCGGTTGCGCACATGGGCTTCGTCACTCTTGGCTTCTTCCTCTTTAGCCCATTAGGTATTGAGGGCGGCATTGTTCAGATGATTTCACATGGCTTTGTGGCTGGCGCGATGTTCCTTTCGATTGGCGTGCTCTATGATCGTATGCATACCCGTCAGATTGCTGATTACGGCGGAGTCGTGCATCGCATGCCAGCATTCACAGCTTTTGCAGTATTGATGGCGATGGCCAATTGCGGTTTACCAGCAACTTCTGGATTCGTTGGTGAATTCATGGTGATATTGGCAGCGGTAGATTACGACTTTGTGATCGGTATCTTAGCTTCAACAGCCTTGATTCTTGGTGCGGCATATTCATTGTGGATGGTTAAGCGCGTATTCTTCGGCGCCATCACCAATGCTCATGTTGAGGAATTAAAAGACCTTAATGCCCGTGAATTTTTCATGATGACTGTATTAAGTATCTGTGTGATTGGTATGGGCGTATATCCAAAACCATTTACAGACATCATCCATCCTGCCGTCATTAATCTGCTGCAGCATGTTGCTGTCAGCAAACTCTGAGTAAAAGCAAATGCAAGAATTTGATCTATACGCCGTCCTGCCAGAACTCGTTTTACTTGTAGCAACCTGCTTGTTATTGGTTGCTAGTGTTTATGTGCCCGAGAGAGTCGTTGCTACTCCAGGTGTAGAGCAGGACATCTTCCATACTCCACGTGGAGTAGGCTTTGTATATTTCTTCACCATCATCTTGTTGGTTTATCTGATTTTTGCATTCATCGGCCGCATGGGAGATCCAGCGCTTGTGGCTATGAATGGCTTATTTCAATCAGACCCATTCTCTAATTTACTCAAAGCCTGTTCATGTGGCGCCGTATTGGTCAGTTTGATTTACTCCAAGCAGTACCTCACTGATCGCTTACTGTTCCGTCCAGACTTTATTGTTCTGGCGCTACTGGCATTGCTTGGTCAAATGGTATTGATCTCTGGTGCAAATCTCTTGACCTTATATCTCGGTCTAGAGTTAATGGCGCTGCCTACCTATGCACTGGTAGCGATGCGCCATAACAGCGAGAAGAGTGTAGAAGCCGGTATTAAGTACTTTATATTGGGTGCTTTAGCTTCAGGGTTTTTGTTGTACGGCATGTCAATGCTTTACGGTGTAACAGGTTCGCTTGATCTGATTGAAATCTTTAAAACGGTTGCTGATCCCCGTATTAATCATTTAGTCATGGCATTTGGTTTGGTCTTCATTGTGTCTGGTCTAGCATTTAAGCTTGGCGTTGTTCCTTTCCATATGTGGGTACCAGATGTGTATCAGGGTGCGCCAACAGCAGTAACACTGATGATTGCTGCTGCACCTAAGATCGCTGCATTTGCCTTGCTATTCCGTTTATTGATAAACACTTTGCTGCCGCTCATGGGTGATTGGCAGCCAATGTTGGTGGTATTAGCAGTGCTTTCATTGGTTGTTGGTAACGTAACTGCGATTGCCCAAACTAATGTCAAACGGATGTTGGCCTATTCCGCCATTGCGCAAATGGGCTTCGTCCTCTTGGGTATGCTGTCAGTCTTCGATGAGCATGCATTTAGCGCTTCCATGTTCTACGCCATTACCTATGTATTAACTACACTAGGCACCTTTGGTTTGTTAATGGCGCTTTCACGCAAAGGCTATGACTGCGAAACTCTGGATGGCCTAAAAGGTCTCAATAAGAAGCATCCTTGGTTTGCCTTTATTGGTCTGGTGATGATGTTCTCTTTAGCTGGCATTCCGCCAACCGTTGGTTTTGCCGCTAAATTGGGCGTTCTGGAAGCCTTAGTTGATGGAGAGCATACCTTCTTGGCGATTATTGCTGTCATGGCCTCTCTGATTGGTGCTTTCTACTACTTGCGCGTAGTGAAGGTGATGTACTTCGATGAGCCAGTGCATGAGATGGCTGTTAGTGGCTCTGGCTATGCAAAGGGCATCCTGAGCCTCAATTGCATTTTAGTGTTGGCGCTTGGTATTGTTCCTGCTGGTTTAATGAGTCTTTGTCTTGACGCTATGCGCCGCACTTTACTGGGTTCTTAATTCTGATTCTGAACCAGATATAAAGGCTCCAATTAGGGGCCTTTATTGTTTTAGGAGAGCTAGATACGTATTACTACAGTGTCATTGAAGTTTTGTATCATCAAGTAATCAAAGACGAGAACGCTCATTTATGACCGAGAAATCATTTAAAGATTTACCCAGCGGCGATCAGCATTTGCGAGAAGAGCGCATTTCTGGAGAAGATATCTATGGGGGTATTTTCCTCCACATGAAGCGGGATAAAGTCTCGTTACCCGATGGACAAGAAACGATTAGAGAATACTTAACCCATCCCGGAGCTGTTGCTATCGTTGCTTTATTGGATGATGGTAGGGTGCTCTTAGAGCGTCAATATCGTTATCCAATTGCCAAAGCTTGTATTGAAATTCCGGCGGGTAAATTAGATCCCAATGAGAGCCCGCTTGTGTGTGCACAAAGAGAGCTTGCAGAGGAAACTGGCTACACAGCAAAAAAATGGAGTTATATCCGTCGCATCCATCCAGTGATTTCTTATTCGACCGAATTTATTGACATCTATTTAGCTGAGGATTTAGTGCCCGGTGCCAGTCATTTAGATGAAGAGGAGTTCTTGGATGTTTTTGCAGCGCCCCTTGAGCAGCTCATTGCTTGGGTTGAAGATGGCGAGATTACCGATGTTAAAACTACCATCTCTACCTACTGGTTAGATCGCTATCGAAGAGGTTTAGTACATCCCCAGCCGATTGAATAGGGTTTATGCAAACCCGATTAAAATAGTACTATTGAATTTAGTACTTTTGCCCCTATATAGGTTTTATGAAAGTTTATAACCTCGCTTGCCCCCTCGATCACCGCTTTGAGGGCTGGTTTGCCTCCGAAGAGGATTGCCTGTCTCAACAGGATAAGGGGATGCTTGCCTGTCCTGTATGCGACAGCACTGATATTTCTCGGATGCCTTCTGCTCCCCATATCGCTAAATCTTCTTCGTCGGAGTTGACTGTCTCTAAAACAGATGTAGGCAGTTTGAGTGGTGATGTTGTTGCTTTGACGGATCCAGACCACTCTCATTTAGAAGCTCAAGTTCAGGCCGCCTTTCTTAAGGGGATGCGTGAACTTATGGGCCGGTCTGAGGATGTTGGCAATTCATTTGCTGAAGAAGCTAGAAAGATTCACTACAAGGAATCTCCAGAGCGTAGCATTCGTGGTCAGACTACATTAGATGAGGCAGAGGCCTTAAGAGAAGAGGGTATTGATGTTTTAGCAATGCCCTTGATGCCAGCGTTTAAAAACACACTGCAATAAGAAGCTTAATTAGTCAGGATAAAAAAATAGCGATCCGTAGATCGCTATTTTTATTGAACTGCCGGATTACTTTGAGGTCGGCATCACAAACTCCGCTCCTTTAGCAATGCTCTCAGGCCAGCGCTGCATCACGCTCTTTTGCTTGGTATAGAAGCGAACTCCTTCTTTGCCATAGGCATTCATATCACCAAAGATGGACTTCTTCCAACCACCAAAGCCATGCCAAGCCATCGGTACTGGAATCGGCACATTGATACCAACCATGCCAACTTGGACACGACGAGCAAATTCACGAGCGATATTGCCATCACTGGTAAAGCAAGCAACACCGTTGCCAAACTCACAAGAGTTCACTAGATTGAGAGCATCGGTAAAGTTTGCCACTCGTAAGCAGGAGAGAACTGGTCCAAAGATTTCTTCAAGGTAAATCTTCATATCAGGTTTTACATTATCAAAGAGAGTACCGCCGATAAAGAAACCGTTTTCATTGCCCGGAACTTTTAAGCCGCGTCCATCCACTAATAATTTGGCGCCAGAAGCAACGCCGCTCTCGATATAGCCAGTAATACGCTCTAAGGCCGCCTTGGTAACGATTGGTCCCATTTCAGCGTCCAGCTCCATGCCATTCTTTACCTTGAGTGTTTTGGTGCGCTCGATGAGTTTTGGCATGATTCTTTCTGCAACATCACCAACCAATACCGCGACTGAAATCGCCATACAGCGTTCACCCGCAGAGCCGTATGCGGCACCAATCAGGGCATCAATTGCTTTATCAATATCAGCGTCAGGCATGATGACCATATGGTTCTTAGCGCCACCTAAAGCCTGAGAGCGTTTGCCAAAATGGGCGCAACGCTCATAAATATAATTGGCAATTGGCGTGGAACCAACAAAGCTCATTGCTTTAACGTCAGGATTTTCAATCAAGGCATCAACTGCCTCTTTGTCGCCTTGAACTACGTTAAACACGCCGTCTGGTAAACCAGCTTCTTTTAGAAGCTTGGCCATAAACAATGAGGCTGATGGATCAGTTGGGCTTGGCTTCAGAATGAAGGTGTTGCCGCAGGCAATGGCTACTGGGAACATCCACATTGGCACCATGACCGGGAAGTTAAATGGGGTAACACCAGCAACCACGCCTAACGGTTGGCGCATGATCCAGTTATCAATATCGGTAGAAACTTGTTCGGTGTAGTCACCCTTGAGTAATTCAGGAATGCCAGTAGCAAATTCTAGAATTTCAATGCCGCGAGTAACTTCTCCTTGAGCATCAGTAAATACTTTGCCATGTTCAGCAGTAATGATGGCTGCTAATTCATCACGATTGGCATTGAGCAACTCCAAGTATTTGAAAAGAATGCGGGCTCGTCTTAAGGGGCTAGTCTGCCCCCAGCTTTCAAAAGCCTTTTGAGCAACAGCTACTACAGCATCTACTTCCTTGCGGCTGGCGAGGGCTACGCGGCGTGCTACAGCTCCCTTGGCGGGGTTAAAGACATCGGCAAAGCGACCATCTTTAGGGTTTACTACGTTGCCGCCAACATAGTGGCCGATATCAGCATTTGAATCAAAGGCTTTGGGTGCGTTCATAGTCTCGTCTAGTTATTTCATGTATGGGTTTTTGGGCATCTGAGGTCTACTAACCGCTAGGTCAGCAAGACTTCTTTGTCTCGTTTATTCTGCTTTTAGAGTATTTTATCGCTTTAGAATCATTTTCGTAATTTTGGATCAATTTCCGCTTTTTAAGGTATCCCATGAGTCTTTTATTCTCCAGCTACACCCTGAATTCACCCCGTGGACCGCTGGAATTGGCCAATCGTATTGTGGTTGCCCCGATGTGCCAATACTCGGCAAATAATGGTGAGGCAACAGACTGGCATTTAATGCATTGGGGTAACTTACTCAACAGCGGTGCTTCTTTATTCATTATTGAGGCAACGGGTGTTACACCTGAAGGCAGAATTACCCCCGCATGTTTAGGTTTGTGGGATGACCGCACTGAGGCTGCTCTAAAAGATAAATTAAGTCGTGCGCGTAAGTTAGCACCACCAATCCCGGTATTTATTCAACTTGCACATGCTGGACGTAAGGCCTCGAGTGCAACTCCTTGGGATGGAGGTCAATTGTTATCGACTGATCAGGGCGGCTGGGAAACCTTAGCGCCTTCGGCAATTCCTCAGCTTGAAGGAGAGCGTCTTCCACATGAATTATCCAAGGCTGAACTCAAGCAACTGATTGAAGACTTTGTCCTTGCAGCAAAACGTGCAGAGCGTATTGGCGTGGATGGCATTGAGCTCCATGGTGCCCATGGCTATTTACTTCATCAATTCTTATCGCCGATCGCCAATCAACGTAATGACGAATACGGCGGATCATTTGAAAACCGCATTCGATTTCCATTAGAGTTATTCGCTGCAGTAAGAGCTGCTTATCAAGGCGTTTTGGGTATTCGCATTTCTGCTAGTGATTGGATTGAAGGCGGCTGGACACCAGAACAGACCGCTGATTTTGCAAAACAATTAAAACCCTTAGCTTGCAATTTTGTGCATATCTCTTCAGGTGGAATTTCTCCCAAGCAAAAAATTGCTTTAGGGCCAAGATACCAAGTGCCATTTGCAAGGATTGTGAAAGAGCAATCAGGCTTACCAACCATGACAGTGGGTTTGATTACTGATCCTCATGAAGCTGAGGCAATCTTGCAAGATAATGATGCCGACCTCATTGCTCTGGCCAGAGCCTTCCTTTACAAGCCCCGTTGGGGATGGGAGGCGGCTGCCGCCTTGGGTGCTACGGTAACTGCGAATGAGCGTTACTGGCGCTGCCTGCCAAGAGAGGCTCAGGCTGTTTTCGGAAGCGTTAAAGTAGGGCAGCGATAAACTGTTAAAAAAGTATTGAAAAAATTCTAGGAGACCGTTATGAGAAGAATACACATGACCTATAAATTATTGTTAACTGTGGCTTTCGTTACAGTAGCTCAGCTTGCTGGTGCGCAGACATTTCTAGACCGACCCATTACCCTGGTTGTGCCTAATCCACCAGGTGGTCTTGTAGATACTTCCGCGCGTCTTTTAAGTGAGCCTTTGACCCGCGTAATCGGTCAACCTGTTGTAGTTGATAACAAACCGGGCGCTAGTGGCAATACTGCATATCAATATGTTGCAAAGGCCAAGCCTGATGGCTATACATTGCTCATTTCTTATTCTGGCTATCACGTTGGCAATCCCGCGCTATTTGAAAAGCTATCCTGGGATCCATTAAAAGACTTCACACCAATCGCCTTACTGACGATCTCCACCAATGTGATCGCCGTTCATCCTTCGATTCCAGTGAATAACTTAAAAGAGTTTATTGCTTACGCTAAAGCCAATCCTGGTAAGTTGAATTACGCTTCCCAAGGAAACGGTTCGGTGTCCCATATCGGTACAGAAATTTTTAAGCAGACCACTGGCGTTGATATGGTTCATGTGCCATATAAGGGATCTGGTCCTGCTATTCAGGATGTATTGGCTGGTCAGGTACAAGTTTTTATTAGCACCCCACCATCATTAATGCAGCACGTTCAGAGCGGTAAGCTTAAAGGCTTGGCAGTGACAGGTAAAAATCGCCACCCTGGCATGCCTAATGTTCCAACAACTGCAGAAGCTGGCCTACCATCATTCCAATTAGAGTCTTGGGTCGCCCTATATGCGCCTGCTGGCACACCTTTTCCAGTAGTGACTAAGTTAACAGATTCAGTAAAACAAAGTTTGGCCTTACCTGAAGTTAAGGAGCGCGCTGACACCGCTGGTATTGAGGTGCGTTACCTCAACCCAGGCCAGATGGATACTTTGTTGAAAAAAGAGCTGCCATTTTGGAGCAAAGCAATTAAAACAGCGAACATCACACTAGATTAAGAATGCTTCATGCCTGATCTCTCAAAACGGGATCAGGCAACGCTAGTGCAAATGCTCTAGCTGCACTTAATAAAAAATGGTCTTTTCCTGGGCCAGCAATCAGTTGAACGCCTACCGGTAAGCCATTGGGTCCACTGGCTACATTGATATTGATACAGGGTAGCCCAAGCATGCTCCAGTCTCTGCAAAAAATAGGATCGCCTGTGCCATCTTTAATTAATGGTGCTTCCCCTGTGGCGCTTGGGGCAATCAAGATATCAATCTCATTACTAAAGAGATCTGCTACTGAGGCTTTAGCACGCTCAACCATAGACAAATCTTTGGTATATTGCTCATAGCTAATGAGGGCGCCATCGTTTAGTAATTTACTAATTAAGGGGTTAATTTTTTTTAGGATAGTGGACGCGTTCAAAAAGTAGACTACGAGACATCTCTGACATCATGATATTGGTTTGGGCTTGCGTTAAACCATCACATGCCTTCGGAAGTTTTTGATCGCTAACCGAGCCCTTACAAATAGATTCTGCAGCATGCCTTGCAACTGCTAATGCAGTAGTAGTTTCTTTTTGAGCATGAGACCAATTAGCGGTTTTGCAAATACCAATTCTAGGTTTGTTATGGAGATCATTAACAGTAGCAAGCCCATGATCACCACTCATAGCGGCAATTCCGAGAGCAACGTCTTCTACACTACGACCAAAGCATCCTAAAACATCCATGGATATCGATAAACTTTTAGCACCAGCTATACTCACTTTTCCAAGACTCGGTTTAAAGCCAACTACGCCACAATAAGATGCAGGGCGAATAATTGAACCGGCGGTTTGACTGCCAGTAGCTAATGGCACCATGAAGTCGGCTACCGCAGCTGCAGAGCCGCTAGAAGAACCCCCGGGGGTGTGCTTCTTGTTATGAGGGTTAGTGGTGATGCCGCCCTTGAAGGAGGCAAATTCTGTTGTGACGGTCTTACCTAAAATAATTCCGCCAGCTTGTCGCATCAGGGCGACTGAAACAGCATCCGAACTAGGATAGTTGTTTTGATAAATAGGTGACCCGTAGGCGGTTGGTAGGTCGTAGGTGTCGAATAAATCCTTAACTCCAATTGGCAGGCCATGCAGCAGACCCTGAATTGCCCCCTTATCGAGTTCTTTCGCCCTTGTTAAAGCATTCTCCTTACCAAGGCTGACCCAAGCCTTTACGATGCTCTCTCGCTGCCCAATACGGTCTAGACAGGATAGAAGTAAATCGGTTGCCTTAATCTCTCTTTTGGACAGGGCTTTTGCTGCTTGGGATGCGCTTAGGCTTTCTAGATCTTTCATAGACTATATTCTACGGTTGGTGGCGTATGATCGC
>CAJEZV010000041.1 GCA_903995005.1 uncultured beta proteobacterium | reverse complement strand
CATCTTGATGACTTGTGCCCTGTAGAGAGAAGGCGAATAACTCAAAGTGATTTTTATCGTGAAGCTCAAAAAGCTCGGAAGTAAGATGGGCGACTGGGTGAGTGTGGAAATCAGGTGAAAAATATCCAATACGAATTTTTTCTTTTTTGGGGCGCCTAGGAATAGGGGGCAAACTTAAATTCAACGGATATTTCAGTTTTGTATAACTCTCGGATAGTAGTTGATTCAAATCAGGAGAATCTAATAAAGACAGTGAATTAAAGGGTGTAATCACATTTACTTGTGCGCTGACTTTCTGAGTGAGCGCATTTAAATCTTTCTCAAAATTGCTCCAAACACATCCCTTCATCTTAAGGTGCAGATACTCGCCATAAACCCATTCCATATTAGGCCTTAAAGTCAATGCCTTATCGTAATGAATAATAGCCTCAGCATACTGCTTGAGCTCATTTAATGCGTTAGCTTTGCTAGCCCAAGCTTGAGCGTAATCCGGATTTAACCGCAACGCCCTATCGCAGTCCTCAATCGCCTGCTCATAACGCTTCAGCTCGTGCAAGCTATGAACTTTATTAGTCCAAATTTCTGCATAGTTGGGCTTCAAGCTTAGAGCTTTGTCGTAGTGTGTAATAGCTTCTTCATAACGCTTTAGCTCATGTAAGGCATTAGCTTTATTGGTCCAAATTTCTGCATAGTTGGGCTTTAAGCTTAGAGCTTTGTCGTAGTGTGCAATAGCTTCTTCATAACGCTTTAGCTCTAATAAGGTATCGCCTTTGCTAGCCCAGACCATTGCTAAATCAGACTTCAAACCCAAGGCTTTGTCGTAATGTGTAATGGCTTCGTCATAACGCCTTAACTCATGTAAGTTATTTCCCTTGCTAGCCCAAATTTCTGGATCGCTAGAATCCAACTCTAAGGCCTTCGTATAGCTATCAATTGCCGATTCAAATCTTCTTAAGCCATTGAGTGCAACTGCCATATTGACATAACCAATCGTCGAGTGAAGGCCATGTTTTATTGCTAACTGATGATAATTAAGTGCCGCTTCATATTCTTGAAGATCATTCAAAATCGCGCCTAAGTTAGCCAGCGCTTCTAAGTGCATTGGATTGAGTTCAAGTATTTTTTTAAAGTATTGAATAGCGGAGTTAAATTCTTTATTTGCATCTAGTGTTTGTGCCATTAATAGCAAAACAGATACATTTTTAGGATCCAGTTGCAGGCACTTCTCAAAATAAGAAATTGCCTGTGCAAATTGATTCTGCTCTAGAGATAGAAGGCCTAAGCTCAGCCATAATTCGGCAGAGGCTCCTTCAATTTCTATAACCTTTTCTAAATTAAATTTAGCCTCATCAAATTTTTTCAGTTTGAGTTGTGTCGCAGCAAGATTATTTAAAATTGAAGCTCTGTCTGGCGCTAATTTGAGCGCCTCTATAAAATAGTGCTCAGCATTCTGAGGCTCATTACCCTCCAATAACTGAACCCCAGTGAGAAAAAGTTTTTTTGCTTCCTCAAATTTATCCATAGATTTCTTTTATTGGCTCGAGAAAAGAGAAATTAAGATTTTCGAGCATGATGCTGCAGAATATTAATGCCTATCGTGCCAATATTAAACTGTTTTAGAAGTCGATAGCTTGAATAATTTGAGCCAATCAAACCCAATTTCTGCCAGTGCCGGGGGTTTGGCTCATCCACCCTTCCCCTCAATAAATCAGCGATTTAGAAGATCTTCAGAATCCTGAAAATTCCCCAAATTAGCCAAATAATTGCCAAAACCAGGACGGTTCTTGCGTCCAATGAAATTCTGAATAGTTGCAACTGCTTGTGAGAACACTCAATTGAAACTCGCAAAGGAAGCCCCCTCTATTTAGAAAAACTTAGCGTAGAGCGCGGGGCAAATAATTTATAGGCAGGAGAGATGATTTGACTGCAAGAAAAGTCTCATTAGTCATCAGGCCACTAAACCGGCCCTCTTTCTTAATTTCAGACAATCAGCATTTAAAGTTCCGTCATCATTGAATACATTAAATTCTCTGCAGGGGGTGGGTCGTCCTTCGTAAATAGAGCAGCGATAGCCCTCTTCTTTGGTATGTTTCAGAGCGATGCAAGGTGCCCCGCCCTTCTCTGTACCCTTCATGCAAGCCAAGTGGTCCGTGAGCTTCGTTGTGAGTTCCCCGGGAACCACTCCAGTACCATTACCAGCAATTTCTCCATGGTAAAAACTCACCCGAAAATGCTGGCAACACTGCCCGCATTCAAAACAGGGGTTTGATGTCATTCAGCTTGACCTTCATAGAAATCACCATTTTGAGCCCTCAAGAGAATCTACTGATTCTTATTCTGAATGTGGCTTGTGGGCTGCAGTCACTATTTTTTCAGTATAGGCAATCGCCAGGGCAGACAACACAAAGGTAACGTGTATCAGCGTCTGCCACATTAAGGTCTTTTCATCATAGGATGCAGCATTAATAAAGGTCTTCAATAGATGAATCGATGAAATACCGATGATCGCTGTTGCCAACTTCACCTTGAGAACGCCAGCATTCACATGAGATAACCACTCGGGCTGATCGGGATGGTTTTGCAACTCCAAACGCGAAACAAAAGTTTCCCAACCACCAACAATCACCATCACCAACAAATTCGAGATCATCACTACGTCTATTAAACCGAGAACAACGAGCATTAATGCTGTCTCGGTCATGCTCTTATTAGCCATCATCTGAATGAGATGTACTAGCTCAATCCAGAACTGCCAGACGTATACACCCTGGGCAACGATGAGGCCAATATAGAGAGGTGCTTGCAACCAACGGGACATAAATATCCAACGTGGCAATGGACGCAATTTTTTATCTAGAAAAGTTTGTTTGTCTTCAATCATTCTTTAATATTAACGAAATTTATGGCCTGGTGATTTTACTCAAACCCTTAAATGAATTAGGGGAATAAGAGGTCCGTGATCCCCCTATTCCCCGCAAAAACCTGCTACAACAACTAATTTTTAATTTGACCGCTTGTATCCCTTACTGGGATCTGCGATGAAATGCCTGTTTTGTGACACTTTCATGACGCTTGGTATTTTTCAATACTGCGCAATACGACAGGATCATGATCACTGCCAGAGAGATTCCATTGAAGTTGTTTAATAAATCCATTTGCTTCTCCTTTGTGTGTTGTTTGTTACTACGTTTATCTAGCTACCGGTAACTCATCCCACTTGGTGGTGTAGTTCGGTGATTTATTGCTTGATCTCATTTGCCATGCTTGCTTGGTACCGTTAGTTCCTACAGCTGCAGATCGAATCACTGCATTACCAAATCGAGTATTGATCTCATCCATGGCTTTCATGAGATGTGCTGATTTACCTTTGCTTTCCATATCCTCAAAGAGTGATTGCTGTACTGTTGGCTTATCACTAATCAGATTCAGAATGACGCCTGCTTTCTTGTACCGAAAGTGGGGCTGATAGATTTGCTTTAGACCTGCCAGTGCTGCATTGGTTAAGGTCAGCGTGTCATCGCTTGGATCGACCAATGGAATCGTGATGCTTTGATGGTGCTGTGGCTCGTATTGCTTAAAGGGGTTTGTCTGAATAAATACTGTGAGCGCGCCCGTAATGCTATTTTGGGTTCTGAGTTTTTCGGCTGCGCGCGCTGCATGGGTGGCAACGGATTGGGCAAGCTCCACTTGACTGGTCACTAGCTTTCCAAAACTGCGTGAGGCAATGATTTGCTGTTTAGCAGGTGCTACTTCCTCTAACTGTAGGCAAGAGGTACCGCGCAGCTCATAGCAAAGGCGCTCCATCACGACGCCAAACTGTTGGCGCATTGCTTGTGGTGAAGCTTGTAACAGATCGAACACGCTCTGAATATTTTGGGCTTGAAGCTTCTTAGCGATTTGCCTGCCAATACCCCACACCTCACCTACTGCAGTCTCGCTCATCCACTGATACAGCTCTGGTTTTGCCATGGCATTCACATCACATACGCCAGCGAACTGCTGGTGTTTTTTGGCTAAATGATTGGCTAACTTGGCTAAAGTCTTACTCGCACCAATACCGACACAGACTGGCAAGCCAGTAGTGTCTTTCACTTGCTGTTTGATCTTTTGTCCTAGCTCAATGGTGTCTTGGTATTGCTTTAAGACGGTCTCAATTTGCAGAAAACTCTCATCGATGCTGTAAACCTCGAGGTTAGGCGTAAAGCTTCTGAGCACCTGGACTACGCGGCTACTCATATCGCCATACAAGGTGTAGTTTGACGAGCAAGCCTTGATACCGTGCTTCTTAGCCAGCTCTTGCATCTGAAACCAAGGCGTTCCCATTTTCACACCCAGTGCTTTGACTTCAGCACTACGCGCTACTGCACAACCATCATTGTTCGAGAGCACCACCATTGGCACTTCTTCTAACTTTGGTTGGAATACGCGCTCACAAGAAACGTAGAAGTTATTGACATCCACTAAGGCGAACAATGTATTGGATGGGGAATACGCGCTCATCACTTGCTCCCCTTGTTATATCGCGTACTCGCATTGCTGTACTTGCGCACTACCCCAACAACCACACCCCAGATTTGTAACTCACTACCTTCATTAAAAGTAATCGCTTGATAGTTTGGATTTTCTGCTTGGAGTTCAATGCGGCCGCGCAATTGATAAAGACGCTTAATGGTGTATTCACCATCGACTACCGCCACCACGATGTCTTTATGTTTTGGTTTGAGGGCCTTATCAACCACCACCTTGTCGCCATCACAAATCCCTGCGCCCAGCATGGAGTCCCCCTTCACGGTAAACATGAAGGTGGCTGGCTTGTTCTGGACCAGGTAATGGTTCAGATCTAGGCCATCCTCAGCGTAATCCGCCGCTGGACTAGGGAATCCAGCTGAAATCCGGTGGCTCAGGAGCTTGAGCTCACAGGCGGCAAAATGCCCTGCCAAGGCTTGTGGCGCTTGGCTGAGACTTGCTTTGGCGGGGTTCATTTGATGCGTCATAGTCATTAATATACTGTATGTTTATACAGTATATGTAAAAACCGTAAAAATGAGGCTATTTTTGTTGTTTTGATGCCTTTTGAGTACTTTCTGGGGGGCGGCTACTAGCCGTAAACCCCAAGTTCACCCCACCTCTATTTAGCAGTAATGGATTGCATAATGACTCTAGAAGTTATTACTGCATTAACTAAAGTAACTCAGATAAAAACAGTAGGAGACAAATGAAGACGTACAAGATAGCGTCGATTCCAGGCGATGGAATTGGCAAGGAAGTGATTCCTGAATGTGAGAAGGTGTTAACTGCCTTAAGTAAAAAACATCCTGAAGTGGCTTTTCAGTTTGAGCACTTTGATTGGGGTGGTGATTACTACCGCAAGCACGGCATCATGATGCCCGACGATGGTCTTGATCCTTTACGCTCTAAAGATGCCATCTTGTTTGGTTCAGCTGGCGACCCAAAAATTGCCGATCACATTACTTTGTGGGGTTTGCGCTTAAAGATTTGCCAAGGCTTTGATCAATATGCAAACGTGCGCCCTACTCGCATTCTTCCTGGTATTGAAACCCCTCTGCGTAATTGCAAACCTGGTCAACTCGATTGGGTCATCGTGCGCGAGAACTCCGAAGGTGAATACTCTGGTGTAGGTGGTAGAGCGCACCAAGGTCACCCCATTGAAGTAGCTTCTGACATGAGCATCATGACTCGTGTTGGCGTTGAGCGTGTGCAGCGCTTTGCCTTTAAATTAGCGCAGTCCCGCCCTCGTAAGCATCTCACTGTCATCACCAAATCCAATGCCCAGCGCCATGGCATGGTGATGTGGGATGAAATCGCCAATATTGTTGCTAAAGATTTTCCGGACGTCACTTGGGATAAAGAACTGGTTGATGCGGCAACAGCGCGCATGGTGAATCGCCCCGAATCTTTAGACACCATTGTGGCCACCAACTTGCATGCGGATGTGCTGAGTGATTTGGCTGCAGCGCTCGCAGGCAGCTTAGGTATTGCACCAACCGCCAACCTGGATCCAGAGCGCCGCTACCCATCGATGTTTGAACCCATTCATGGTTCTGCTTTTGACATTATGGGTAAGGGTCTTGCCAATCCTATTGGCACCTTTTGGTCAGCAGTCATGATGCTCGACTTCTTGGGTGAAAAAGCCCTCGGAGCCAAGCTCATGGCCGCCATTGAAAAAGTCACCGCCAATCCTAAATTACATACTCGTGATTTAGGCGGCACAGCCATGATGAGTGATGTCACTAACGCAGTAATTGAGGAGATCTCTAAATGAAGTTATTTAAATTCCTAAGTGTTTTACTAAGCGCCTGTTTCATTTCTGCTGGATTGCTATCAGGAGCTAGCGCTCAGCCTTTTCCAGATAAAACGATTCAGTACATCATCCCCTTTCCACCGGCTGGTGAATCTGATTTAGTAGCACGCTATCAAGCCGATATTTCTGCCAAGAAATTCAAGCAGCCCATGGTGGTCATGAATCGTGCTGGTGCTGGTGGCGCATTAGTATGGAGTGCCCTCAATACTTATCCGGCTGATGGCACTACAGTAGTAGGCGTCAATATTCCACACACAATCTTACAGCCACTGCAAGAAGGTATTCAGTACAAGACTGAAGACATTAATGCGATCTACTACTACCACTTCACTCCCGACGCTTTGATGGTTTCTGCTGACAGTCCTTACAAGACCTATCAAGAATTTATTGCTGCAGCCAAGAAAGATCCAGGCAAGATGTCTTTGGCAGGTTCAGCCCAGTTCTCAGCCAATCACATGGCTGTTGAGCGTCTCAATAAATTAGCTGGTGTCAAAATCAATTACGTTCCCTTTAAAGGCACGGGTGATTTGATTACTGCTTTAATTGGTATGCACGTCGATGGCGCCATGGGCTATCTGCCACTAGCCATTCAGCAAAAAGGTAAGGTGCGCACCCTGGCAATCGCGACTGAAAAGCGCAATCCCGCCCTTCCAGACGTGCCCACCTTTAAAGAGTTAGGCCTGAACTGGGTAGACGGCGCCTATCGTGGCGTTGCTGTACCTAAAGCTACCCCACTAGTGCTACAACAAAAACTATCTGACTACTTCGCACAACTCAATGCAGATCCTGAAACTAAGAAGAAGTTAGAGGACTCTGGATTTGTGATTGTGGATATTCCCTTGGCAAAAATGCCAGCATTTATCAAAGAGAAATCTGCTCAAGCCATGGAAGATGCCAAAAATGCAGGGATGATTAAGTAAGGATTACTGATTTTTCTTTCTGTTTATTTCTGTTTATTTTTTTTAATTTTTCCTTCAAATAAAAAACCACCGCATTCGGTGGTTTTTTATTGGTAATGATATGCACCCTACTTCACTTCAACGATCTCACCTTTAGACGAAATCAAGTAAGCCTTATTGGGTTTATCTTTCCGGATACGGGTGAGCTCAGCTTGATAGCCCTGTAACTGCTTGCGGTATTTTTCATACATCTCGCTATCCTCTTTGGGAATGGTGAGCTTGTAATCAATAATTGCTAGGTGATCATCCAACTCCACTAAGCGATCCATACGGTAGCTCTTACCTTCTTGGCTAGCAATATCAAGCTCATTCCAAGCTGCAATCCACTGTCCTGATGTGAGGTAAGGCTTGAGCGCTGACGCTTCTAGCACTGTCTGTGTACGCGTCACCAGTCTTTGCGCCTGCTCTTGATCTACCGATAGCCAATTCATAATCTCTTGCTCACTTGGCATCCTTGGCTTTGCGGTATTGCTTGAGTCTGGCGTCAAGAACTCCAGTAGCTTATGAAAGTTTGTACCCTCTTCCAATATTTCTGGATCGGGCTCATTTTCTACTGCTGTTGGAGTGGGTTGAACTGCTGCTTGAACTGTTGCGCTACTCTCAATATCGCGTAATTGTTGTTGATGACTTCGTATTGCCTCTTCCCAGGCAATCTGGAAATCTTCAATACTGAAAGTGTCTGCAACTGGTGAGCTCTCTTTTATTGTACTTAGCTGCTTGGTTGCACTGTCAGAATGAGTAGCGCTTGTCTTAATAGACTCTACAGTAGCTAGCTTACCAAATTGAGCTCTCGCGTACCAAGATTTCTGATCCAAGCCAAGTGGGTTATTTGTCGTCGGCTCTTTTGCCACACCACTAATCCAAAGGCCTTGTTTAGCACGCGTCATTGCTACATACAGTAAGTTCCAGTTTTCATTCTGGCTAATCAGTTCTTCATCTTCCCGAATTTGAGTACGTGGCGAGGTTAAGCTTGCCTTGGTATACATCGAGAGATGCGACGGGCTTCTATCGTTCGGCGACCACTCTAATAAAACGCCAGAATGATCCGATGCGCCAACCGTATGATTCGCATCCAAAATCATCACAAAGGGAGACTCCAGGCCTTTGGCACCATGGATTGTCATGAGGCGCACGCGCTTATGCTGATCTTCCTCGGACATCTCACTATCTTCATCTACTTCCGCCAGCTCGATATCAGATTCAAGCTCAACATCACCTTCATCTGGCGTTTCATCGTCATCACTGCGACGCATTGCGTTGATCTCATCAATAAAGCGACCTAGACTTGGATAACGACCCCCATCCTGATTGAGAGAAAGCTCCAAAAAGGCATCTAGGTTGGCAACTACCTGCGCACGAGCTAAGGGCTGCGCACTGACTGCGTACTCAAAGCGCAAATGACTCTCTTGATAAATTTGATCCAGTAAGTCATGAACTGGCAAATGCTCTGCCAATACACGCCAATGCTCTAAAAAGCGAGCTGCTCTCTGGGCTGATGCATCTTGACTATCTTGTAAAGCATCCCACCAAGAGCGGTATTGCTGATGGGCTTTGGCAATACTCAGATACTGCATTTGCTGATCAGTAAAGCCAAAGATTGGGCTTCTTAATACTTGCGCTAGAGGCAAATCATGACGTGGCGATAGCAATACCGTGAGTAAGGCTACTAAATCATCAATCTCAAGTGTATTGAGCAGACCACCAAGTCTGGAGCTGTCATAAGCTAAATCGGCCTCACGCAATGCTCTTTCAAACTGCGGTAAATATTTACGACGTTTGACGAGCAATAGGAAATCACTTTCTCTAGCGGGACGCCAAAACTTACGACCATCTTCTTCATCCATCACTTGACGTGTGGCCATGACCTCATGAATCAGCTTACCAATCTCTTGGCCCTCTACATAGCGCTGCGTAGCTGCAACGGTTTGGTTCACATCAGTAATGGGCGCATCAAATGCATTGCCCTCTCGAGGAGCTAGCTCTTCTTTGACGTATGGGATGAGCGGTAATAGTGCAGCCTCACCCTCTTTTGAATAGATCTCATTCGGCAAGCCCTCTGCTAATGGTTCCCACAAGGTATCTTGCTCATGAAAATCATAGCTAGGCGGCAATTGCGAGCGCGCAAAAGTATCGTTCACAGCCGCATTAATTTTGGGAGCATTACGACGCGTTGTATCTTGATCTAGTGCTACCGCACCCATCTCCGATTCCAGGAATATTTTTGCGCTAGTAAATAATCGGGGGTCGGCCCTGCGGAAACGATAGATTGATTGCTTGGGGTCGCCCACAATAAAGACACTAGGTCGATCCTGAGTTTGACCATAGGCCTCAAACCAGGAGCGCAGAATCTGCCACTGCAATGGATTGGTATCCTGGAACTCATCAACCAGAATATGTTTGTATTTAGCATCTAAACGCGCTTGCAGGTAAGCAGCATTGGCGTAATCTGCCATCAACTGACTCACACCGATTTCTAAATCATCAAAATCACGCACACGCATCGCTTCTTTGGCTGCAGCAGCATGATCCATCATGCGCTCACTCATTGCAAACCATGCGAGGTTTAATTCATAAACATCTTTTTCAGCTTTCCAATCCAAATACTCAATAAACGCTTGTGCCCAAGCTTGCTTATAAGCAATGTGATCTGATTCAAGATGACTTAAGCCTTCATTTTGAAGATAGGTTTTAACTGCTCCAAGTACTTTATTGTTATTAGAGCGAGATTCACCATCTCCATTTAAAAATACTAGTTGGAGGTTACCTGCAACCTCCATGACATCACCGCCACGCTGCATGCATTCCAGAGCAGAGACTAGACGTGGCAAAAATTCAGTCTCTTGAGTGCTGCTATGCGCAAAGCAACGCACCAGAAACTCAAGGTCTGCCCTTGCTGTTGGTGCATTCCACATCTGTAGCAAAGGATTCTCAAGATGGAGTCTTGGTAAAAATTGCTTGAAATGTTCAATCGGAGTAATGCCTTTTTGCTTGCAGGCCTCTACAAAAAAAGTCCAGGCACCGCGCTGTTTCATGAGGCCATAATTGCCCATCAAGAACTTTTCAGTATTGCTTGCACCTAAGTTTTTTAGAAGAACGTCATAGTGCGCCCTGAGATCTGCTGGCAGATCGCCCCACCAATCATCTAAGCACTCGTCTAATAGTCTTTTTCCATCCTCGCGCAAACTAAAACCAGGCTGCACTTCTGCAGAGATCGGGGCGGCATTTAATAACCTGCCAAACCAACCGTGGAAGGTATCAATCACAATCGACTGAGGGCTAGCGAGCACCTTGTTATAAAGTGCCTTAGCCTGAGGCAGTAAGACTCTCGCCTCGCTATCACCTAAACCTCGTTTAGTTAATTCATCTAAGAGAGCTGCATCGCTCATGGTTGAAAATTGCTCAAGCAAACTGTAGAGGCGATCCCGCATCTCTTGCGCAGCTTTACGCGTAAAGGTTAAGGCTAGAATTTCTGATGGCTTAGCGCCAGCCAGTAAGAGACGAATCATGCGAGCAACCAGTAGCCAGGTTTTACCACTACCAGCGCAGGCAGAAACAATGACTGACTTACTAGGATCGCAGGCGATGGCGTTATCGAACTTTTTCACCACATCCCCTTTCTGCAAATCCCTCTTGCCTCACAGTATTTGCAGACACCATCTGGTGCAAAAGCAGTCATCTCTTTTCTGGACCAGAGATTTTGCATATCTTCGGTGATTTGCCGATCAAAGACGGGCATTAACTCTGGAACACCCTCTACCTCTAAAGACCTCATGAGTTTTTTATCTCTTTTGATGTCTAGCTTGAGCGAAACCCACTGGGCATGATCGACTTGCTGACCTTGGAGATGAGCACTGGCGGGATCTTCATTTGCAGCACGAGCATAAATAAGTAGCTGCGGGTCATCTAATACATGCTCAGCCCGCTTTTTAATCTTGGTCATTGACTGATTTTTGTAATCAATCACCTCGGACTGTCCTTCGTTTTGGATATTGACATCAAAGCGATCGGCGCGCCCTTCAATTCGAATGATGCGATGCTCACCATCAAGATCAGCAAAATGTAAATCAAAGCCAACCTTATGCTCAGCATTGTGATAACGCCATCCGCTAGCTTCTCTTTGGAGTTGCCACGCCACAAAACTAGGGATTTGTTTTTGCCAATCTCGCAAAGTACCAAGCACTCTGCTATCACCTTCAATCAGTCGTTTAAATTCTTTTTCAGAAATAGCTGATAACTCGCGCTCCATCCATATACGACGTGCCTGCGTATTGTTGATGATTGGAGAATCTGCTTTTTGTTCTTCAGTCTTGAGTGCTTGATAAAAATTGCGCAGTAAAGCATGGAGTGATTGGCCTGCTAAAGAGGCATCAAACCCATCTTCAAACTCTTTTGCCTCTCGTAGGCCCAATAAGCTACGCACGTAGTATTTATAAGGACAGTCTCTTAAAGCCTTATAGGCGCTGGGACTCATCGAGAGTGGCAAAGGCAAATCCGGATCGATGCTGGCAACTGCCTTTTGCAAGGGCCTTGCTTTTCCACCATAGGAATCGGGCTTTGCAACAACCGCCTTCCAATGCAGCAATTGTGTCTGCAAACGCTGTATCCAGGCTGATGGTCTGAGCGGCTCACCATTTTTACTTTTACTTTGCCAGAGCAAATCAACGCTTGGACAAGAAACCAGAAGTTGCGATAAGTCACGCGCTTGCTGAACATACTGCGCATTAATAGTAGATGTTTTGAGTAGTCGATTTAATGCGTCTGAGAAAAACAATGGCGGCTCTGAAAATGCAGGCAATTGCTGCTCATCACAACCCACTACTACCACTGCATCAAATTGGCGTAATCGCGTTGAGCTTAATGGCAAGATGCTTAAGTTTGCTTGCGCCTCTTTGCCAGTCTCCTCATAAGAAGAGTCTTCTAGAACAGATTTAATGAGACTAATCCACTCTGGCAAGCGCATAGTAATGTTTTGATAATCACTGGAGCGCAAATCAAAGGCTTTCATTACTTCTAATAATTGCTTACCTGCGGCATCTTGCCCTAAAGCCTTGCCCATACCAGTGTCCTGCAGATTACTTTGCAAGAGCGCATACGCATTGGAGCAATTGAGATTGAGCTCTTGCCAGGCATAGTGCCGCTCCCGCACAAAC